>CASDPM010000100.1 GCA_949282465.1 uncultured Bacillota bacterium | reverse complement strand
TCATCACTAAAAAACAAAAACAACGGCTTTAGTGCGTCAGTAATAGGGATTATTACTGACGCACTAGTTATATTTGCTTAACGGCAAGTTATATTGCTTTCGCAGTGATATTTTGCTAACGCAAAGTGATATTTTCACTTGTAGTGAAAGATAGGCAAATATAATATAACTTTGACAACAGGTCAAAATATAACTGCTTACGCAGTTGGCGTTCGCTACGCTCGGCTGAACTGTTTACTGTGTAAACAATATCACTTTTAGCCACAAGGCTAAAAATATAACTTAAATCTTTAATTTTTGTGGATAACAAAAGCCCACCATACTTCGCTACTTGCGAAGTATAGTGGGCTACACTTTTATTTTGAATTATTATCCCTATGTCTATTATAGTTTTCGCTCTCTTTTTTTTAATATCTTATTCTTTTTGTGCTTGCTTTTCCAAAAGGGCTTTTATATCTTTTAGCAAATCTTCGGTCGTGGGATTAGCAAGGCGTTCTGCCTTTGCTTTTGCTTCGGCATCTATCTTTGCTTGTTCTTCCGCCTTGCGAGCATTTTCTTCCTTTTCTGCAAGATATGCCTTTACTGCATCAAGATCGGTGCGCTTTATTCCACGCTTTTTAAGTTCTTTTTTATCTTCCTTAGTAAGTTTGCCTTTAAGAAGTTCTTTCTTTAACTTTTCGTTTTCATCTTTTACTCTATTGATAACTTTAATGATAGTGAAAAGAACGAGTGCGATAAGGAAGAAGTTGATTATAGCGTTAATGAGTGAACCCCAGTCGATATAGATAGAGTTTGCCAAGTCTATCGTACCGTCTTCCAAATATGTTGGAGTACCCAAGAAGGTGTAAATTTCGCTCAAAGAACCTTTACGGAGAATAAGACCTAAAATCCAGTTGATAATGGGTTTTAGCACAAAGTTTGATAATCCGTTTACGATTGCAGTAAACGCACCGCCGACGATAACACCGACAGACATATCAAGGACGTTGCCTCGTGTGATGAACTTTTTAAATTCACCGAAGAACTTTTTCATTTGTATCCCCTACCTTTTAATTTTTTTCTAACTAATTTTTTTACAAGCCGTCCACATTCTTTTGGGGAAGCACATTCAAGTAACCTTAATAACCTTTCAGTTTCCTTCAAATTTCACCTATACGATAGCGGTAATTATAGTAGCAATGCTTATACCTACAAGATAAACGCTAAACCATTTATAGTTTGCCTTCTTTATAAGTGCGAGCATAAACTTAATCGCTATGTAACCGGTAACCATTGCGGTAACCACCCCGAATACGAGCGGTAGAACGTCGATACTACTTATCGTGCCTGCCTTTACTATCTTTAAGCCTTCCATTGCGACTGCCGCCAAAATTATAGGAATACTCATTAGGAAAGTAAAGTTTGCGTTTTCCGTTTTATCAACGTTGACCAAGCACCCTGCCGATATAGTAGTCCCACTTCTAGAAATACCGGGGAAAACACCGACTGCCTGACCAAGCCCCATAACCAAAGCGTTTTTAGCCGTTAACGAATTAGCCATTTGATATTTTTTTGCACGCCATTCAGAATAGATAAGTTCGCCTGCCGTAAACAAAAAGGTTATTGCAAGTAGCCATATATGTTCGGAAAATAATGCATCTAAATCGAACGCCACCGAGCAAACTATACCGACAACGCCTGCCGGAATAGTCGCCAAAACTAAGTACCACAATTTATTTAACGGACGTTTGAATAGTCCTATCAATTCTTTCCACAAAACTATTACTACGGGAATAAGCGTTCCGACGTGCAACATTATACTGTAAAACACAACGTTTTCTTGTATTCCAAACCAGTGCTGTAAAAGAATTAAATGACCACTAGACGAAATGGGCAAAAACTCGGCAAACCCTTGCACGGCACCCAAAACTATCGCCTGCCATATTTCCATAAATAATCCCCCTTCGATTATTTTTTCAACATTTTAACGAATTCTTTAACGGCAAAAGTCATTGACTCGTTTTTAGGTAACGCAAGCCCGATTGCTCTCGTTGGGAGTGACGGGTTTGTTTTTATTTCTTTTAAACTCTTTTCTTCGTCGAGTTCGTGTGCGACGAATTCTCTTGGAATACAAGCAATACCTATTCCGTTTTTGGCGAGTTCAGTCATAAGTTCTAAACTTGCAAGTTCTATTTCAGGATGAAGGTGTATGCCCTGTGAATGCGCAAAACTTACAATCGCCTGTCTTGTAGCAGTGTTTAGTTCTAACATAAGTAGCGGATAGTCTTGCAAACGCTTTAAGTCGATAACCCCGTCGGTAAGTTCACTAAACTTTTCACTTGCAACAAAGGTATCGTGTAATTGCATAACGGTATTCGAAAGATTTATGTTGCTATCGTCTATGGGCAAATTAACAAAACCTATATCGCCCTTTTTGTTTTTTAGAAGTTCTATCGTTTCACTCGACGTGCAGTTTTGCAAAATCAAGTTAACGTTAGGATATTTTTCGTGATATTCTTTTATGTATGGCAATAAAAAGTGCGTGCTGACGGTATCGGATGCGCAAATTCTAACTATGCCTGTTGCCGTATCTTTAAGTTCGGCGTATTTGCTTTCTGCCTCGTCAAAGAGTTTAAGCGCCTTTTCTACCGTATCGAAAATTTGTTTTCCGCCCGTTTCAGAAAGTTCCATACCCTTATGCGTACGATTAAACAATTGACCGCCAAGTTGTGTTTCAAGTTGCTTTATCGCCTGAGAAACGGCGGGTTGAGATATATATAGTTCTTCCGCCGCCTTGGTAAGACTGCCACATTTGGCAACGGTATAAAAAACTCTGTAAAGTTCTAAGTTTACCATAATTTTTACCTTTATTTACCCACGCAAAATTTAGAAAAAATATTATCTATTATTTCTTCGGTTGCCGTCTTGCCCGAAATTTCACCCAAAGCATCCCAACCGTCTTTAATATCAATCGCAAGCACGTCAAGAGAAACAATGTCAATGCCACCTAGCGCCGATTCAAGTTTCTCTTTTGCCCTGCAAAGCGCGTCGTAATGCCTTTCTTCACACAAAAAATCACCGTTTAAATCAATACCCGTGCCGACTGTCTTTTCAAAAATCAAACGCCTTAACTCGTCAAGATTATCTTTTTTTAGCGCCGAAACGTAAACGTCGGCACGCTCGTCGGTATACTTACATTTATCGGTTTTGTTTACTACGACCAACTTATTCTTGTCTTTAATAAGCGAAAAAATCTTTTCGTCTTCTTCGCCGACGTCCGAACCGTCTAAAATAAACAATATCAAGTCGCTTTCGTCCAAAATGCGTTTAGAAAGTTCTACACCCAACTCTTCAATCTTATCTTGACTGTCGCGTATGCCTGCCGTATCGGAAAAATTAAACCTAACGCCGTTAATATCTAAACTTCCTTCAACGATATCCCTAGTAGTTCCGGCAACGTCGGAAACGATAGCCTTGTCATAGTTAAGTAGCGCATTTAAAAGCGAACTCTTACCCGTGTTGGGCTTTCCGACGATACCTACTCTTACCCCGTTCAAAACCGTTCTGCCCTTTCCAAAAGTATTTAAGAGCGTAGTTATGCCGTTTATAACCTTTTCTAAACCAAGTTTTGCATTTTTCTTAGACGCAGTTTCTAAATCTTCTTCGGGAAAATCCATATCAGCGTCTATTTCGGCAAGCACGTCGGTAAGGACGTCTTGCATCTTGGCAATTTCGCTATTTAACTTTTCTCTATATAAATAATAACCTGCTTTAACACCGCTTACCGATTCGCTATTTATCATGTCGATAAGTCCTTCCGCAGAAGAAAGAGACAATTTACCGTTCATGAACGCACGTTTAGTAAACTCTCCGTTCGTAGCAAGCCTAGCGCCAAGCGAGAGCGCGCGTTTTAACACGCCTTTGGTTATCGCTACCCCGCCGTGGCAATGAAATTCAACCGAATCTTCACCCGTAAAACTCTTGGGTGCTTTAAAGTATACGCACATTCCGTAATCTTTAAAACCGTCGCAAACGATTTCACCGACGTACATTTTGTTAGGTTCAAACTCGCCAACCTTAACTTTTCCAACAGGCTCGAACATTTTTTCGGCAATCGATAAAGGACTATCGCCACTCATTCTTATTACGGCGACACCACTCGCGCCAAGACTTGTCGATATAGCGACAATATTTTCACTCGCCATGACTATTTGTCCTTATTGTTTTTATCGGAAAATTCTTCAAACGGATCACCAGGATCAACTTCGCCCTTGCTTGCGAACTCTTCAAAGGGGTGTTCGGGCGGTGGCGGTGTGTTAGGATCTCTATGATAAGGGTTTTGCGGTCCGTAATAAAAACTATTATATCTTGTGCGCAAAAAGTCTTTATATTTAACAAATTTTTTGTTTCTAATCACAAAAGCAAATGGTGCGAAAAGACCGAAGAAACTGAAAACCGTTGCCAAAAAGTGATGTTCAGGCCAGTAGTTTCTGAACAAATTGAAAAACAAAACGAGCGTTAAAACGGTGTTTGCCAAATCAATAATGCTTGTGAGATAGTTACTTACGTTTAAGAATTTAAATACCGCGTGCGGATTTGCATACGGATAAATAAAGCCACCCGCAAGAGCACTATCTTTAACGTAAATATTTTGAATCCAGTAACTAGTAAAGTTTGCAATGCCTGTGGTTTCGGTAAGGGTATAATAAATTTCCCCACCGTTGATAAAATAGCCTACAAGCGGAAAATAAGCGAAGAAATTAAACACAAAATTGTATACTTGCGTTATAGAAAATACTATAGTAATAATAATCGCCATTTTGCTTATGGTTGTTCTAAAAAACCTGCCCTCCTTAACAAGACGTGCGGCAAGATAAATCCACACGCACGGAATCCACGCCAAAAACGCTTTTTCCTGCCCGTTATTTTTTGCAAGTTTATATATGCCTATTGACCGCAAAACGTAAAACGCAATGGTTACTGCAAGCGACAAGCCCACTATAAACCAAACCAAAACGTTTGAAACGGGTATTGCCTTGCCGTAAAAATCAAATATGGTAATCATCAATTACTCCTTAAAAAGTTTTTCCCAAACCCCTTATAAACTTTTTTAATAAGCCCTTTTTAATAAGCCCTTGCAAAAATTATCTTATGTTTTGCCGGCTTTCCACAGATAGCGCATTTTTCAGGCACGCCTTCTTCGTCACACATAACTCTTGCAGTTGCAGACGCCGTTTCCTTAACCTTGTCTTCACATTCTCTACAACCGCACCAACCTACTTTAACGAAATTCTTCCCTTCAACGCCGTTTAATATACCTTCCAAACTGTCGGCTTCGACAATTCTAGTATCACGATTGTTCTTTGCTTTAAGGAACATATCTTTTTGTACGGTGTCGAGAAGTTTTAATATCTCGCTATCTAAAGTATCGAGAGAAATAGCGCTCTTTTCAAGGTTATCTCTTCTCATAATCATTGCTTGATTATTTTCTATATCACGCGGACCTATTTCTATACGAAGCGGAACGCCCTTCATTTCCCATTCGTTAAACTTCCAACCGGGACTCATGTCGCGAGTATCAACTTCTGCACGTACGCCGAGCGCAAGAAGTTTTGCTTCGATTTCTTTTGCCTTTTCAATAACACCGCCCTTATGCGCTGCAACGGGAATAATAATAACTTGTATGGGCGCAACCTTCGGCGGTAACACAAGACCACGTTGGTCGCCGTGCGTCATAATAATAGCGCCTATCATACGTGTAGAAGTTCCCCACGAAGTAGTATAACCGTATTTTAATTTGCTATCCTTATCAAGGAACTTAATATCGAACGCTTTGGAAAAGTTTTGACCGAGATAGTGAGAAGTACCCGCTTGCAAACTCTTGCCGTCAAGCATCATTGCTTCTAAGCCGAACGTTGCAACAGCGCCTGCGAATTTTTCTTTATCGGTTTTTCTTCCGCAGAAAACGGGCATAGCGAGAGTATCTTCCATAAAATCACGGTAGACGTTGAGCATTTTAATGGTTTCTTCCATTGCTTCTTCTTCGGTTGCGTGAACGGTATGCCCTTCTTGCCACAAAAACTCGCTCGTACGAAGGAAAGGACGAGTAGTTTTTTCCCAACGCATAACGTTACACCATTGATTCATTATAACGGGCAAATCTCTATACGACTGAATCCATTTAGAATACATAGTACCGATAACCGTTTCACTCGTCGGACGAATAGCGAGCGGTTCTTCAAGTTTTGCTCCGCCTGCGTGCGTAACGACTGCAACTTCGGGCGCAAACCCTTCAACGTGTTCTGCTTCCTTGGTAAAAAAACTCATAGGAATAAGCAAGGGGAAGTATGCATTTTTAGAGCCCGCCGCCTTAAATCTTTGGTCCATATCTTTTTGAATATTTTCCCAAATTGCATACCCGTAAGGACGAATTACCATAGTGCCTTTAACAGGACCGTAGTCTACGAGTTCGGTCTTAATTACGACGTCGGTATACCATTGCGCGAAGTCTTCATTAATATCTGCAATTTGCGTTACGAATTGTTTGTTGTCCATATAAATCTCCGTAATAAAATTTTAACTATATTTAATCTATCGTATTATATCACGCCTAATCGAAATATACAAGTTTTTTTAAAACTATTTATGGAAAAGGCTTGAAAATCCGCACCTAATACTATATAATAAATGTATATTCTATGCTACTAATTAGTAGCACGGCGGTTTTTTCCGCTTTAATTTATAGGAGGATTTTTAATGGACAACGCAAAACAATTAACAGTAAATGCTATCCGTGTTCTCTCGGCTGAAGCCATTCAAAAAGCGAACTCCGGCCACCCCGGTCTTCCGCTCGGCGCTGCACCTATCGGTTACGCAGCATTTACCAACATGGTTTTCAATCCCAAGAACACTTCGTTTGATAATAGAGACAGATTCGTTCTTTCCGCAGGTCACGGCTCTATGCTCGACTATGCACTCTATTATCTTTTCGGATTCGGTCTTACCAAAGAAGACATAATGAACTTCCGTCAACTCGGTTCTAAAACCGCAGGCCACCCCGAATACGGCGTATGCCCCGGTGTTGAAACGAGTACTGGTCCGCTCGGTCAAGGTATTGCTAACGCCGTTGGTATGGCTATTGCAGAAGATTACCTTGCTAATAAATTCAACAAAGAAGGTTTCCCCATCGTAGACCACTACACCTACGCTCTTTGTGGCGACGGTTGTATGCAAGAAGGTATCGAAAACGAAGCCGCATCTTTGGCAGGTGCTTTAAAACTTGGCAAACTTATCGTTCTTTACGACGATAACGATATTACTATCGAAGGTAATACCGACATCACCTTTACCGAAGACGTTGGCAAACGTCACGAGGCTATGGGTTGGCAAGTTATCAAAGTAAAAGACGCTAATGATCTTAACGCTTTGAATCGCGCAATCAAAAAAGCAAAAGCAGAAAAGGACAAACCTTCGCTTATTATCATTAAATCAGTTATCGGCTACGGCTCGCACTTGGCAGGTAGCGCAAGTTGTCACGGCGCACCTTTGGGCGCTGAGGGCGTAGAAACCTTAAAGAAAAATCTCGGTTGGACTTGCGAACCCTTCGAAGTTCCCGAAGAAGTATTTAAGCATTGCAAGAAGTTCGCTAATAAGGGTAGACGTGCTGAACGCGCTTGGAAGGCAATGTTCAAAGCATATGCTGAACAATATCCCGAACTCGCAAAAGAATATATTTCTTGGAAGAAGAAAGAACTCCCCGACCTTGCTAATATCGAAGAATTGTGGCAATTTGAAAAGGACGACGCATCGAGAGGTTACAGCGCAACCGTTCTTAACAAACTCGCTAAATACGTTCCCAACCTTATCGGTGGTAGCGCAGACTTAGCACCCGCTAACAAATCTAATATGAAAGGCCGTGGAGAATATCTCCCCGACGACAAGAGCGGTTCAAACATGCACTTTGGTATAAGAGAACACGCTATGGCTGCTATCGTAAACGGTATGTACTTACACGGTAGTTTAATCCCCTACTGCGCAACCTTTGCTGTATTTAGCGACTACATGAAGAACGCTATGCGTATGTCGGCTATTATGGAATTGCCCGTTACCTATATCCTTACGCACGACTCTATCGGCGTAGGTGAAGACGGTCCTACACACCAGCCTATCGAACATTTAGCAGGTCTTCGTTCCATGCCTAATATGAGAGTTTATCGTCCTGCCGACGGTAGAGAAACCGCCGCTGCTTGGATTAGTGCCTTGAAGGGCAAAACTCCTTCTTGCTTGTTCTTATCTCGTCAAACCCTTCCCATGCTCGAAGGTACGGGTAAAAACGCATTTAAGGGCGGCTACGTTCTCGCAGACAGTACCAAAAAAACGCCTGACGTTATCTTGATGGCTACGGGTAGCGAAGTAAATCTCGCAGTTAAAGCAAAAGCAGTTCTCGCTGAAAGCGGAATTGACGCTAGGGTTGTTTCAATGCCTTGTATGGAAGATTTTGAAGCACAAAGCGCTAAATATAAAGAAAGCGTTCTTCCTTCGGCAGTTCGTGCAAGAGTTGCTATTGAAGCAGGCGCACCCATGTGTTGGTACAAATACGTTGGTCTTGACGGAAAAATCGTTGGCATGACCACGTTTGGTGAATCCGCACCCGCAGGTAAGTTGTTTGAAAAATACGGCTTTACCGTTGACAACGTTGTTGCAACCGTTAAAGAACTTTTCTAAAAACCTTAAACTTAAAACCCCACGGAAATTAAATGCACCCCAAAAGTTAGACACTTTTGGGGTGCATTTCAAATATCAAGTGTGTTTTTTTGTTTAATTATTTTCTAATAACTGATTTATAAAATCAGTCAATACTGTTGCCGCCGCCTGATGCCCTGCAACGGTGGGGTGCTTTAATGCGCCTTCTTGGTTTAAAGGTAAGGTCAAGTAATAGAATCCTGCACTTTCTCCACCCATTTCTGAAAGGGCATTTTGAATACCCGTCTTTACATTATCCACTTCGCCCATCATACCATAGCACCAAATAAACTTGGTGTTTTGTCCGTAACTTTGTTTCATTGCAGTAAGCAAATCCTTAAATTCCGACTTAAAATTATCAGCCGTATACCCGCTTGCCCTCGCGTCGTTAGTCCCTAAATTTATTACAACGAAATCGGTGCTTGCGTCAATGGTGTACGAATCTTTTTTTATAGTAGAATATTTGTTCCAGTAATTAGTTATGTTGATTTCCGTACCTAAATTAACGTTTGCTTTAACTGTAATTCCCGAGTAACTTACCATGCTAACCAAAGCGTTTAAGTTCCTACCCGTTATTGCGGCGTAACTCATAGTTCCGTCTTCGTTCTCAGTATATAACTCTTTCAAACTTGAATTTCCCAAGTTCCCCGCGCCACAAGTTATAGAATCACCGTAAAAATCTATTTTTAGTCTATGTTCATTTGAATCAGGTACTAATACAATACACTTTTCGCCCGTTACAATTCCGTTTATTTTTAACTGACGATCACCTGCCGTATATAGACCTGCCGTATATAGATGTTGTTCAGTCGCTTTAAGCACGCTAACCTTATGCACGCCTTCTTCAAGGTCGGTTGCAATAGTGTATTCAACGTCCGAACCGGCTTGGTTTAAACATACCAAATCGCCCTTAACCCCGTCGATAAAATATCCGAGATAACAATAACTGCTAGAACGGCTCGGAACGTTTAATCTAAGTTTAAGTTCTGTGCCGTAAAACTTGAATTCCAACCCAGAGTTAACGTTATCAAAAACCAACGAATTACCATCTTTATACGCTCTTCCTTGAACGGTAAAAGCATTAGAATTCATAGCAGTAACGTCAGCCGTATTTGCGCCTTGATAAACCCCCACTTGCATACTATCACTTATTCCTTTATAAGTAGCGGTAATCGTGGCTGTACCGATAGCGACGGCACTAACTACTCCATCTTCTACCGTAGCAACGCTAGGGTTTGACGAACTGTATTCAATAAGCGCAACGTCAAGCGCTTGCCCGTTTTCCGTAAACGTATCAACAACTATATCACAACTTTCTTTCTTACCAAGCACTAACCCAACGGTACTCTTTTCAAGTTTAAGAACATACGTTGAATTAGTAACTTCTATAAGCATTTTTGCAGTCGTTTTCTCATATGCAACCGTAACGTAAGCGCTACCTATTCCAACGGCTGTAACCTTGTTGCCGTCAACTGTAACTACTTGTAAGTTTGACGAAGAATAGTTAAGTAAACTTTTATCCGCATCTACGTCATCAACCACGAACTTCTTAATTTCAACTGTGTAGTTTTGTCCTACTCCCAAAGTTACGTAGTTACTTTCAAGAATTATTTGGCTAGATTTTGCGCCGTTTCCACCACCTGCGCACGCCACGTTACATAAAAGTGTTATTATACACAACATAAAGATTAGAATTTTTTTCATTTTATCTCCAACAAAATAAAATCGATTATTTACAATAATATAACAAATTAAAACGCCCGTCAATGGTCCCTAGTTTCCAAATCCTGTACTGTCGTTGAACTATTAACTACGCTTTCAATATAGTATTGATAAGCCCTTCCACCCCGTTCACTACGTCACGATAGGTACTTTCAAAATCGCCCGTATACCACGGGTCAGCGACGTCACCCGAAAGAGACGTAAAATCCAAAAGTTTATAGATTTTATTATCGGGATCTCCACCAAAAATTCTATTCATATTGCGAATATTTATCTCATCCATGCCTATTATGTAATCATACTTATCGTAATCTTCTTTCAAAAGTTTTATCGCACGTTTTTTGGAACAATCTATATTAAGCCTGTCTAAAATTTTTCTCGTTCCATAATGAACGCCACTTCCTATTTCTTCGTATGACGTTGCGGATGAAACAATATAAAACTTATCGGCAACTCCCCTTTTTTTCACCACGTCTTTCATGATAAATTCTGCCATAGGTGAACGACAAATATTTCCGTGACAAACGAACATAATTTTAAACATATTTAACTCCTTTGCGTATAATGATAAACTATTATAATACAATTTGTCAATTTAAATTTAACGTTGACAAATGTCGAATTGTGTATTATAATAAAGAAAAATTTTATTTAAGGAGATGTGTTTATGTTTAAATGTATGGAAAAATTTTGGGATATCCTTGGTGAAATCCTTGCAGTAATCATGGTACTTGTTTACGTTGTTTTAATTATTAACGCAAACTTCCAGTTTATACCCGAAGGTGCGTTCTTGAATATTTTGAATATTATTCGTACTTACGGATCACTTCTTCTTATTGGTGTAGTTGGGCTTGAAGCCATATCTAAAAGAAATCTTATATTCCAGATTATCTTTATTGCGCTTATGGCTATTATCGTAGTATTCCTTTTCTTCCCCGATACATACGCTAATCTTATTTTATTGATACCCCAGGGCAAATAATCAATTGATGAATTGTCAAACTAAGAGCAACACTTTTTTAGATATTCATTAAATAAATCTATAGGTTTTAGAAAGTGTAAAACTTTCTTGGGTCTGGCGTTAATTAACGCCAGATTCTTTTTTAGCGTTTTTTCGCTTACTCTTTCTAAATTTCTACCCTTGTTTTCCTTTCTTTCTTAGTACTTTAACGTTACCGTTACATATATATCCTTCGTATAACCAACGGTATATTGTCTTAAATGACGGCAACTTAAACTCACAATTACTATTAGCTATTTGTTCGGGTGACCAAGTTAAAGATAGTTTTTCTTCTATGTAATCTAAAACTTTTCTATCCCAAAATACACCTCAATGGCGATATGAGTTTCTTAAATTACTTTTCTTTTGTGCAGTATATGGATAATATCTAGAAACGTCACGGTAGAAAGTGCAATTTCTTCTTAACTCTCTTGATACAGAGCTAACGTTTCTACCTAATAATTTTGCAATTTCACGATAACTTTTGCCTTTTACATAGTATTCTCGTAGAC
>CASDPM010000099.1 GCA_949282465.1 uncultured Bacillota bacterium | reverse complement strand
CAGAACTCACTCCCGCAAAAGTCATTCAATTCCTGAACAAGGCGATATGCGGCGACGTACAGGATATAGGCGTAAGAAAAGCTCTCGTGAAATATCTTATCCGCGACATCATTCTTTACAACGATAAAATCATCATCAACTTACTACTTTGCCGATCCGCTCAAAAAACACAACCACTCAATCGAATCGGTAAAGGAAACAGAAAAGCAGTCCAAAGAGGCTGCTCCTTTATCTGACTTTCAAAGTTCGTACAAAGGCGATAACTCGCCGCCAAACTGCTCAGTTGAACACTTTGTTTAACTGAGTATTTTTATTTAACAAAAATCCCAAACCATTTCGGTTTGGGATTTTTAATTTAATCATTTAAAAATTTTAATACTTTATCGGTGTCGTAACTATGAATTTGTTCAACACCGTCTTTAACTTCGTAAGTTTTATCACTTACTATTACGTCGGCATCGTCTACGTTATCGACAAGTTCTGTTGCTAACATTGTAAATAAAGTTTTATAATTGATAATATTACACAAATCCAAATAGTCCACAAGCATTGCAAAACTGTTTTGAGCGGCAATAATCGAACTACTGTCTTTTGCAATATTTAACCAAATAAAACGCCTTTTTCTTACGTCAAGCGCAAACATATAAGACATGGTAGAATCACAGTTGATATCAAACGACGTTTCAACGGTTTTAGGCTCGAATATTTCGCCACTATCTATATCGTCACGCTTCATATAACCTACTCTACAAAAACAATCCTTAAAGGGCGTGCCTGAGAATACGTTTGCAGAGAAAACTAAATATTTGATAGTAGGATATTCTTTCTTAAACTTATCAAAAACTATATCAAAAAACTCCGATCCACCGTCATAACCAGACGTTTGATCGCCCGAAAAAGTTATAGCGCCCGACTGACGGCTATACATTGTACGCCAAGAAAATTCTACTTGTGAAAAATCTTCGGTTATACCTACGGCGCTTAAATCTATATCGTTAACCTTTTCCCAGTAAATAAACGCACGGACTTTTTTGCCGTTCTCTATATTTATAATAGAACCTTTGGGCAAAGTTCCAAACCCGTCCATAGAAGTCGTTTCTTGCAAGGGAATAGCAATATTTTCCATACCGTCTTCAATATAAACCTTACCAAGTTTACCTTTCAAGTTTGATACGAGTTTATCTTTGTAAATCTGTTTTATTCTATCGCATATTGCCCTTGAAATAGTTGACCTACGACGATCGCCTTCCTTACTCGTTTCAATATGCGTTCTTAACTTCTCAAACTTGGTAAATTTGAAAGTTCTTAAACCACCCGATTTATAATGCGTATATTGAATAATATTTTGTATTAAAACTAAATTATTTTTTGCATTATTATCTAATGCATTTAATACGTATTCAAACTCTTCACCTGTTGCACAACGACTTAAAAGATAATTCATTTTACGCATAACAGCCGACACGCCCTTGCGTTTTAACAAAACGTCTACGGCTTTAATTACGTTGCCGTTAGCGATTTCTTTTTCAAACGAAGACGAAATTGATTTATTTACACCACTACGCATTGCATCAACGAAACGTTTTGCCTTTTCAGACTTGGGCTTATAGTGAATATGGTGCAAAATACCACACCAAATCGCTTGCTTTTCATAGCAATCTACGGCATGGAAATCCCCTTCAAGCATCAAATCAAGAACTTTGGTTACAAACTTTCTATCTTGATTTTTTAAGTTAAGATTTTTAACTTTTTTGTTTGAATAAAAATAATAATTCAAACTTTCAACGAACGCTACGAAATCCGAAAGATTTAAGAATTTAACAAAGTCTAATTCCTTTGTGTCGTGCAACAATCTTATCGCA
>CASDPM010000098.1 GCA_949282465.1 uncultured Bacillota bacterium | reverse complement strand
GCACGGATAACCGTGCTTTTTTCTTTTTTGTTTTTTTTTGCTTGTTATAATAAAAAAAAAGTGATATCATTTACTTATGAAAATTTATGCAATAAGCGATCTTCATATTTCTACTAATACCAACAAACCTATGGATGTGTTCGGCGGGAACTGGGTTGGTTATCTTGACAAAATAAAGGCTGACTGGATGGATAAAGTCGGAGACGACGATTTGGTTTTAATCGGCGGTGATATTAGTTGGGCAATGAATATTGAAGATGCGGAAAAAGACGTGCAAACTTTTGCTCACTTAAAGGGTAAAAAAGTTCTTATAAAGGGCAACCACGATTACTGGTGGAATGGAATAGGTAAGGTTAGAGATATTCTTCCCGTAAATTTTTTTGCTTTGCAAAACGATAGTATCAGGTTTGACGGTGTTGTGGTTTGTGGCTCACGGTGTTGGAGTGTTCCAGGTAGCCCTGATTTTAGCGAGCAAGACCAAAAACTTTATTTGCGAGAAACTGAAAGATTAAAACTTTCCTTAAAATCTGCGTCAAAATTATTGCAAGACGGCGACAAACTTATAGCGTTAATACATTATCCACCCTTTAACGTTCGGCGTGAGAGTTCGGCATTTACCGACTTGTTTGAAGAATACGGAGTTCATTCGGTAGTTTACGGGCATTTGCACGGTAAGGACGTGAGAGCGGACAAGTTAGTTGTTAAAAACGGCGTAAAATATTATCTTACGTCGTGTGATCAAGTTGAGAATAAATTAACGGAGATATTGTTATGATGGAAGAAAAACAGTCGATAGTAACAGGACAAGACGGAAACAAAGTGCAAAAACCTTCGTTTAAGCAAAAGGCGATTTCCTATTTGAAAGCGCTTCCTAAACGTTTTTTTATTACGGCTTTTTCGGGAATGGCACAAGGTTTGTTCGTAACCTTAATCGCCGGTACGATTTTGGCGCAAATAGCGGGTTGGATAGGTGATAATTACGTAGGAAACACCTTGCTTTTTATTGCTAATATTGCTAAATCGCTAATGGGTGCAGGCATCGGTGTCGGTATTGCTCATGCACTCGGCAAAAACAAACTGCTTGTTTTTTCGTCGGCAGTAGCGGGGCTTGTCGGTGCGTTTGCCGACAAGCTGTTGTTTGGGTCATTTCTCGCGCCTATGTTCCCCGAAGTAACCGCGCCTTTTACGGCGCTTGGGTTGGGTGCGCCCGGGAATCCTATCGGTGCGTACGTCGTCGTTATGCTCGTTGTGGAAGTGGTGAGCCTGTATGCAGGGAAGACGAAGCTGGATATTCTTTTAATCCCGCTTGGTGCGTTAGTTCTTTCCTTTTGTGGAATATTTCTGTCCGCGCCGTTTATTTGGTTGGTAAATCAATTAGGTGCGCTTATTGCAATTGCTACCGACGCAACGCCTTTCGTGATGGGTATAGTTATATCGGTAATTATGGGGATTTTACTTACTATGCCGACTTCTTCTGCTGCTATATGGGTAGCCGTGTCTACACCAGTTCTTACGGGATTTACCGCTGGTTCAGTTGAATATAACGCAATGTTACTTGCGGGCGGTGCTGCAACGGTTGGTTGTGCTTGTCATATGGTCGGTTTTGCCGTTGCTAGTTTTAGAGAAAACGGTGTTAGTGGTCTTATTTCGCAAGGAATAGGAACAAGTATGTTGCAAATTCCAAACATAATGAAAAAACCGGTAATTATGTTACCTATGATAATATCAAGCGCTATATGCGGTCCGCTTTCTACGTGTGTTTTTGGTTTATATTGCGGTTCGTCGGGCGGTGGTATGGGCACTAGCGGACTTGTCGGTGTATTTGATTTATTTAAATATACGTCGGGTGCGTTGGGAATTGTTGGCATTATTGTTTTAATGGTCGTATTGCCCGTTTTATTAAACTTGGTAATAAGCGAATTTATGAGAAAGAAAAACTGGATTAAATACGGGGATATGAAACTCCCTGACTAAATATAAAAAGGCGGAATTTCCGCCTTTTTTGTTTATAGTCGTATTTTTAACTTTGCTTGCATAAAATTTACTAATAAATAAAAGGGGATTTATATGCAACAAGTAGTTAAAGAAATTGACAAACTTATACTTGAAGGAAGAAAGTCCTTGCAAATGACGGGCGTAGAAACGGTTGACGGGTTTTCTGAACAATCGCTTAAACTTACGGTGGGCGGATGTAAAGTGCAAATTTTGGGCGAAAATATTAAGATTACGTCGTTCAATAAAAACAATGGAAATCTTTCTGCCGAAGGGGAGTTTTTCGAGATAAAATATAATTATAAGAAAAAGCCTTTAATTAAAAGGATTTTCAAGTAATGTTTGATACTTTGTCGCAGTTTTGCACTTTTATTGCATGTGTTGGATTTGGCGCGGTAACGGGGATTTTGGTTTCAATTTCGTCGGGGCTAAAATATATAGTAAAAAACAAGCCGATAAAAATTTTGTCCGACACGTTTGTTTTTATCTTGATAGGGTTATTATATATAGCGTATTCGTATAGTTTTAATTTTTCATCTTTGCGTTTATATATGATTTTTGGCGTTTTTATGGGAATAGTGGTTTATATGAAAAGTTTTCATATTCTACTTGCAAAAATCGGTAAAAAGGCTTATAATATAATACAAATAAGAAAGGATAAAATTAAGCATGAACGAAGAAAAGACGAAAAGGGTAATAGTAGCGACGACGATAGGCGCCGTATTGCTTCTCGTCGTTCTTCTTGCAGTAATGGTATTTCAACTGATTTCAATAAGCGTTCACAGAAAAAACGAAAGGGCGTTAGACGAACAGATAGCAATTTACAAAGAACTTAAAGCGACTAATGAAGACGCTTTGAAAGAGCGTTCTACCTACTGGTGGATAGTTCAACGTGCAAGGGAACTCGGGTATTACTTTGATGGTGACAAACTTTATAAATAAACTATACGGTGTTATAGACGTTGGCTCAAATTCCGTTCGCCTTATGATGTGGCAAAACGGCAGAACCCTATATAAAAAAGTCAGCGTAACAAAACTAGCCGAAGGTTTGGGCAAAGGTTCAAAATTACAAGTTGATGCAATTGACCGTACTGCTCGGGCCGTTTCTTTTTTTGTGGATGAAGCGCGAAATAAAAACGCTGATGAAATTTTTATTTTTGCAACCGCTGCCGTTAGACAAGCGAGCAATGGTGAAGATTTTACTAATAAAGTTAAGGCATTGTGTAATATAAACGTTGACGTTATATCAGGCGAACTTGAAGCGGAAATCGGGCTTTTAGGGGCAGTGTCTAATGGCGACGGTGGAATTATCGATATAGGCGGTGCAAGTACCGAGATAAGCGTTTTAATAAACGGAGAACGTGTTTTTGGTAAAACGTTGCCTTTCGGTTGCGTAAAGATTACTGAAATTTGTGGACAAGACTTGCGGCGTGTAGACGAGTTTTCTAGAAGTAAAGTCGTTGAATATGGATTAGTTCCGTCTAGTAAATTTTACGGAATAGGTGGTACTGCTACTACGATAGCGGCTATTCTTTTAGAACTTGAAGTATATGATCCCGCAAAGGTTCACGGCTACGTTGTAAGAAAAGAGCAAATCCTTTCGCTTAGGGATATGCTTTACGAAAAATCTATTGAAGAACGAAAAAAATTAAAGGGGTTACAACCCCAACGTGCCGAAGTGATTGCAAGCGGTGTTGCGCTGTTATACGCTATAATGGACGCTTTTAATATTGAAAAAATTACCGTGAGTGAAAGCGATAACTTAGAAGGTTACGTTTTGAAGAAAATGGAGAGTTTATGAATAAAAAAACTAACGTAATAAACAATATTTTGACAATGGCGGTAACTATCGGTGCGCTGTTTGGCGTTGTGCTTTTGTGCAATTCCAAATATAGTGCTGAAATTCTTGACGTTGTATTATATTTCTTGGCGGGCGCAGTAATCTTTGGTCTTATAAATGCTTTCGTACACGAGTGGGGGCATATTCTCGCAGGAAAGAAAAACGGGTTTAAATTCGTTTCCATGACCGTTTGGTTTTTTAAGTGGACAAAAATTCGCAAACGTATTCAGTTTGATTTTGTAATGATGGGAGAAGAAGCAGGATCTTCCGAAATGATTACCGATTATACCGACGGAATAGCAAAGCGTTTTAAGAAAATGACAATGGGTGGAATTGTAGCGTCGGGGATTATGATGTTAGTATCAATTGCACCTTTGTTTTTGTGGTCTATTTTGCCGTTGTGGGCGTATTGCTTGCTTGGTATGATGTTGCCTGTTTCTGCTTATTATTTTTTTGGTAACGTTTTGCCTATGGCGTCGGAAGGAGTACTTAACGACGGTGCAACCGTAAGGGGTATAAATAAAGATACGCCGTCTATGAAGGTTATGCTAAGTGTTCTTTCTATTCAAGCGGAACTAACGTCGGGTAAAAGCCCTGCGGAAATTGACGAGAAGTTTTATTTTGAAGTTCCGCAATTACCCGAAGACGATTTGAATTTTATTTTACTTTTAAACGCAAGATATGCTTATTATTTGGATAAAGGCGATACCGAAAAGGCTAAGGCTACGATTGATAGACTTATGTCGCTTTTAGTGTATATGCCAAAAAGTTATCAGGTTGTAATAAAGACGGACGCTCTATATAATGCCTGCACGTTTGATTATAATGAAGAAACTGCCGACGAACTTATGTATGAAGTGGAAAAATACGTTAATAACGTAAACAATGCAACTAACGTTAGGGTTAAACTTGCATATCTTATTTACGTGGCAAAGAAGAAAGACGCTTGCGAAGTTTTTTACGAAAAAGGTCTGCGCGAGTGTAAACGCTGTCCCGTTTTGGGCCTTGCAAAAATGGAACAAAAACTTTTCGATAAACTCAAAAAAGATTTTTAACAAAAAACACTAAAACTGCTCGTGACGGTTGGCTTTTATAATAGAAGTCTTTAAATACTTACAGAAGGAAAATTTAGTTAAGTAAAAAATTATCTTTTGTAAAAAATAACAACACGTTATTTCACTTTTTGTGATGTATGACGTGTTGTTTTTTATTGTAGATTAGAATTTACGTGTTTAAGTTTAAAAACGTGTTTTTTATTAGCCTATAAATTCTAACGTGGAATAACAATACGGGCATATGCGCATTGTTTGTGTTCCGCATTCCGTACAATAGGTGGCTCCGCAGTTAGGGCATTCCATAACGTTACCATCGCTAATTTTTTGACGGCAATTTTTGCATTCGTTCATAAAAATTTCTCCTTTTGTTTGTGTTTTAAGTATGTGCATAAAGACGAAAATTATTCTAAATATTCATCTAATTAAATTCTTGACGCACTTCTTTATTTAAAACTATAAATAGTTTTAAAATTTTTGATTTGCGCTTGTAAAATTTAGAGTTTTATGGTATAATTTTAACATAAAAATAAAATTTTTTTACACGGGTGTTCTCATGGAAGAAAAGGCAAAAGTAACAGCAAACTATGGCGAAGGTCAAATTCAAGTTCTTGAAGGGCTTGATCCTGTTAGAAAAAGACCTGGTATGTATATCGGCTCGACGGACGTAAGGGGCTTGCATCACCTTGTTCAAGAGATCGTAGATAACTCTATCGACGAATCTTTAAGTGGCTATTGCGACACTATCACCGTTAAATTCAACGGCGACGGATCTTGTACGGTAACCGATAACGGAAGGGGTATTCCTACGGCAATCCATCATACAGAAGGTATTTCGGCAGTAGAAGTTGTTTTGACAAAACTCCACGCAGGTGGTAAATTCGGCGGTGGAGGATATAAAATTTCTGGTGGTTTGCACGGTGTTGGTCTTTCGGTTGTTAACGCTCTTTCCGAATGGTTGGAAGTTGAAGTTTATCAAAACGGAAAACACTATAAGCAAACTTATAATAGGGGCATACCGCAAGCACCGCTAAAAATTATCGGCGACGCTGATTTTACGGGAACTTGGGTGACGTTTATGCCCGACGACGAAATTTTTGAGACGGTTGATTTTAACTATGATACCGTTAAAACTAGACTTCGTGAACTTGCTTATCTCAATAAGGGCTTAACCATTAAACTTTTTGATGAACGCGCTGGCAGAGAACATAACGACGTATTTTATTACGAAGGCGGTATTGCACACTTTGTTGAAGATTTAAGTCGCAACAAAAATCCGCTCTTTGAAAAACCGGTATATTTTGACGTTTTCTTTGGCGATACCGAAGTAGAAGTTGCATTACAATATACCGATACTTATAACGAAACGATATACGCTTTTGCAAACAATATCAATACCGAAGAAGGTGGTACTCATCTTGAAGGGTTTAAGAGTTCTTTAACGAGAATTGTAAACGACTTTGGTAAAAAGATAAACGCATTGAAAGGTGAAGAAAAGGTTTCTTCTGAAGACTGTCGTGAAGGTTTAGTTGCAGTTGTTTCTGTTAAACTTACAGAACCACAGTTTGAGGGGCAAACTAAAACTAAACTTGGCAATAGTGAAATGCGTAACCACGTTGCCAAAGCCATGAACGAATACTTTGGAACGTTTATGGAAGAGAACCCCGCGAAAGCCAAAGAAATAATTTTGAAATGTATAACGGCACAACGTGCGAGAGAGGCCGCTCGTCTTGCAAGGGAAAGTACTCGTCGTAAAGGCGCTTTGGAATCCACAACGTTACCAGGTAAACTTGCCGATTGTTCGGACAAGAACCCTGCTTTTTGTGAAATATTTATCGTCGAGGGGGATTCTGCAGGTGGTAGTGCAAAACAAGGCAGAGATAGGCGTTTCCAAGCAATTCTTCCGCTTCGTGGTAAAATTCTTAACGTTGAAAAGGCTAGACTTAATAGGGTATTAGAAAACGAAGAAATTAAGAGTATGATTACAGCGTTTGGTTGTGGTATACATGATGACTTTGACGAAAGCAAACTTCGCTACGATAGAATAATTTGTATGACTGATGCGGACGTTGATGGTAGCCATATTAGGATATTGCTTTTGACTTTCTTTTTTAGATTTATGCGCCCACTTGTTGAAAAAGGTCACGTATATATTGCGCAACCTCCTCTTTATAAGGCAACTAAGAATAAGGTTGATAAATACTTGTATAGCGATAAGGAATTGCAGGATTATCTTGCCGAAGTTGGAAAATGCGATATTCAACGTTATAAAGGTCTTGGTGAAATGGACCCCGAACAACTTTGGGAAACGACCATGAACCCTGAAACGAGAACTATGCTTCGCGTATCAATGGAAGACGCCGTTGAAGCAAATGAAACGTTTAGTCGTTTAATGGGTGACGATCCTGAACTCCGTAGAGAATTTATTGAACAAAATGCAAAACTCGTAACCGATTTAGATATATAGTAGGGAAAAAGAGGAGATTTTATTATGGCAAAGAAAGAAATAAGCGCGGAACTTTCCGCGGAATTTAAAGCGACGCTTGAAAAGACAAAACTTATCAACGTTGAAGTAAATAACGAAGTAAAAAAATCTTTTATCGCCTATGCAATGGCGGTAAACGTTTCCCGTGCTATTCCTGACGTTAGAGACGGTATGAAACCCGTTCATAGACGTATTCTTTACGCTATGCACGACATGGGGTTAACGTCTGATAAAGCGTTTAAGAAATGCGCAAAAATCGTCGGTGAAGTTTTAGGTAAATATCACCCGCACGGCGATAGTTCGGTTTACGACGCGCTTGTTAGATTAGCGCAAGACTTTTCTATTAACTTCCCGTTCGTTGACGGGCACGGGAACTTTGGTTCTGTGGATGGTGACCCTGCGGCTGCGTATAGGTACACCGAAGCAAGACTTTCTAAACTTGCAAACGAGATGCTTCGTGAAATAGATAAAGATACGGTAGATTTTTATCCTAACTTTGACGATACTGAAATGCAACCTGTCGTTCTTCCGTCTAGAATTCCTAACATTTTAGTAAACGGCTCGGACGGTATAGCGGTTGGTATGGCGACTAATATTCCGCCACATAACCTTGCTGAATGTCTTAATGCATGCATTGCGCTTATTGATAATCCCGAAATAACAGTTGAAGAACTTATGGAATTTATTCCTGCGCCCGACTATCCGACTGGTGGTGTTCTTATGGGTAGGGCAGGAATTAAACAGGCGTATAAAACGGGTAAGGGCGGATTTGTTCTTCGCGCAAAAACCGATATAGAAGAATTTAATAACGGCACGAGAGAAAGAATAGTCGTTACTGAACTTCCGCATCAAGTTAATAAGGCAATGCTTATTAAACATATAGCCGACCTTGTTAAAGATAAACGTGTTGAAGGTATTAGTGACGTAAAAGACGAATCTGACCGTCACGGTATGCGTATCGTAATCGACGTGAAAAAGGACGCTAACACTCAGGTCGTCTTAAATACCCTTTTCAAACACACAAACTTGCAGGTTAAAGACGGTATCATCCTTCTTGCTCTCGTGGACGGAGAGCCTAAAATTCTCGGTTTGAAAGAGATTTTAGAACATTACATTAAACATCAAGAAGAGGTTATCGTAAGACGTACTAAATACGATTTAGCAAAGACCGAAGAAAGAGAACATATCGTAAAAGGTCTTGTTATAGCGCTTAATAACATTGATCGTGTAATAGAAATAATCAAGCAATCAAAAGATAAATTCACTGCTGTTTTGGCTTTGATGGGTGAATTTGACCTTTCCGAAAAGCAATCAAACGCAATTCTTGAAATGAGATTGCAACGTTTGACTGCAATGGAAGTTGAAAAACTTAACGAAGAACTTGTTGCGCTTGAAAAGACTATTGCCGACTTAAAAGATATTCTTGCAAACGAATATAGAGTAAAACAAATCGTTAAAGACGATATGGAAGAGATTAAGCAAAAATATCCTTCACCAAGAAAGACTGAACTTTCTTATGATTACGGTGAAATCGATATTGCCGATATGATTCCCGTTGAAGACGTTGTTGTTAGTCTTACTCATTTTGGTTACGTTAAGAGATTACCCGTTTCCGAATATAGAACGCAACGCCGTGGTGGTAAGGGTGTTACCGCGCATAAGCCTAAGGAAGAAGACTTTGTTAAGAATATGTTTGTAACGTCAACGCACGACGACGTATTGTTCTTTACCGATAAGGGTAAAGTTTATAGTATGAAAGGCTTTATGATACCCGAGGCGCAAAGAACGGCAAGGGGCAGGGCAATCGTTAACTTGTTGCAACTTGGTGAAAACGAAAAAGTTTGCGCAATGGTCCCGCTTAAAGCAGGAAGTGAAGGCTATATAGCAATGGCAACCAAGAACGGACTTATCAAGAAAACGGCTCTTACCGAGTTTGCAAGTATAAGAAAAGTAGGCAAGATTGCTATCAGCATAGTTGAAGGTGACGAACTTATATCAGTTGGACTCACTAATGGTGAAGACGAAATTATAATGGCTTCGCACGAAGGTAAGTGTATAAGGTTTAGCGAAAAAGACGTACGTCCTATGGGTAGAGATACGCAAGGCGTTAAGAGTATGGATTTAACGGACGATTACGTTGTTGATATGGCTATTATAAAAGATGGCTACGAAGTTATGACAATGACCGAAAACGGTTACGGTAAACGTAGTGATTTGAATGATTATAGATTGCAACAACGTGGTGGTAAGGGCGTTAAAGCAGGCGTATTTAACGCCAAAACCGGTAAACTTGTAAGCCTTAAACTTATTTCCGACGCAGAAGACGTTATGATTATCACAAGTAACGGAACGATAATAAGAGTTTCCGCCCAAGATATAAGCAAGATAGGTAGAGATACGCAAGGCGTAAGGATTATGAGAATTGACGATTCGTCAGTTGCTACGATTGCTATAACACCTAAGGGTGAAGAAGAGGAAGAAGAAATCGTTACTGAAGAATAAAATCATAAACAAAAGCCCCGAATTTTTTTGGGGCTTTTACATTTAATAATGCTTTATATTGCTCTCTACGGGGACTAATATGATTTTTATATGATTATTTTTATAAATAAAACCGACAGGAATAAACTGCAATAGACATAGGGATATTAATTCAAAATAAAAGTGTAGCCCACTATACTTTGCAAAAAGCGAAATATGGTGGGCGTTTCTTATCCACAAAAATTAAAGATTTATGTTATATTTTTAGCCTTGTGGCTAAAAGAGATATTGTTTACGCAGTAAACAGTTTAGCCGAGCGTAGCGAACGCCAACTGCGTAAGCAGTTATATTTTGACCTGTGGTCAAAGTTATATTATATTTGCCTATCTTTCACTACAAGTGAAAATATCACTTTGCGTTAGCAAAATATCACGCCGAAGGCATATCACTTGCCGTTAGGCAAATATAGTTGTGGCGTAACGATAAATCCCTATCGCTACGCCACTAA
>CASDPM010000097.1 GCA_949282465.1 uncultured Bacillota bacterium | reverse complement strand
ATCGTTGGCTATACTTATGATGATAAACCTGTTACCGCAGGGCAGTTAAACGCTCACGGCGCAATGACGGCGCTTTTGAAAAATGCATTAAAACCCAACCTTGTTCAAACGTTAGAAGGCACGCCTGCTTTCGTTCACGGTGGTCCTTTTGCTAATATTGCGCACGGTTGTAACTCTGTTATGGCTACTAAAATGGCTATAAAACTTGGCGATTACGCGGTAACGGAAGCGGGATTTGGCGCAGATTTGGGTGCTGAAAAATTCCTTGATATTAAGTGTAGACTTGCAAATCTTAAACCCGACGCAGTAGTTATCGTTGCTACGGTAAGGGCGTTAAAGATGCACGGCGGTCTTGCTAAAACCGAACTTAATAACGAAGATTTGGTTGCGCTTGAAAAGGGTATACCAAACTTACTTCGCCACGTTCATAATATTAAAGACGTTTATAAGTTGCCGTCGGTTGTTGCAGTTAACCGTTTCCCGACCGATACCGATAAGGAAATCGAACTTATTATTGAAAAATGTAAGGCTCTCGGCGTAAACGTAGTTTTGTCTACGGTATGGGCGGACGGTGGTAAGGGCGGAATAGCGCTTGCCGAAGAAGTGGTTAAACTTTGCGAGATGCCAAACGAATTTACTTTCAGTTATGAAAGTGATAGTTCTATAAAGAAAAAGATTGAAGACGTAGCGGTTAAAATTTACGGTGGCGACGGCGTTATATTTACACCCGAAGCGGAAAAGCAAATAAAAATGCTTACCGATTTAGGTTTTGATAAATGCCCCGTTTGTATCGCAAAAACGCAGTATTCGTTCTCTGACGATATGACCAAACTCGGCGCACCAGAAGGTTTTAAGATAACCGTTCGTTCGGTTAAGGTTTCGGCCGGCGCAGGCTTTGTAGTTATTCTTACAGGTAATATTATGACTATGCCCGGACTTCCGAAAGTACCCGCCGCTGAAAAAATCGACGTGGACGAAAACGGAAAAATTTCGGGCCTATTCTAAAAAATAAGCAAACAAAAAAACTCGCCGTTATTTTTAGGGGGGCGAGTTTTTTAATTTAACTCAATAAAAATAGGTTTTTAATTGTTTAATTAAAAGGAGAGATGTGAGAAAATCCATGGATAAGAAAAAAATGGATGCCTGTTTGCGGTTGATTGCCGACGGCGACAATGATGCTTTAGCGTCGCTGTATTGTAATACCAAGAACGGAATATACGCATTTTTATATTCTTATTATAGAAATAAGTGGGACACGGAAAATGCCACGCAAAGCGTATATCTTAAAATTAAGCAATACGCACATACATACAAAAACGGAACGGATGCTAGAGCATGGATGTTTCAGGTCGCAAGAAATTTTGCGCTAAACGATTTAAAACGTATAAATCGTGAAAGGAGTATGGAAGATAGTGTTTTAGAACATTTAGGGGGAAAGACTGAAATTCCCACGTTGGAGGTTTTTGATGCGCTAAACAATGCACTTGATAGTGTCGAAAGGGAAATAGTTATTTTGCACGTGCTTTGGGGTTATAAGCATAGGGAAATAGCAAATCTTCTTTCAATGCCACTTGGTACTGTAACTAGTAAGTATAAAACTTCGTTAAAGAAAATGAAAGAATATTTAAAGGAGGACCGAAAATGAGATTGAATATCAAAAAAGCACTCAATCGAGAACTTGATACGATAGTTCCAAGAACGCTTAATTCAAAGGATTGCGTAGAGAGTGAACTATCTTTTGCTACTGACAATGGTAGCACGAAAATAACAAAAGGTATCCCCTTTAGAGTTACGATTATCAGTTTATTTTTGGCAATAATAACGTTTGTGGTATGTTGGTTCACTATACCGCTTTTTAAGAGTAAACCTTTTGGTGGTAATGTAATAGTTCTTGAAATCAATCCATGCGTAAAGGTTGTTTCCGACGAAGACGAAAAGGTGGTTTC
>CASDPM010000096.1 GCA_949282465.1 uncultured Bacillota bacterium | reverse complement strand
CAAGTAATCAAATAACGGCGGAATATTTTAATATGATTTTATTTACCGCCATATAACGTGGCGGTTTTTTTATGGAGGAAGTTATGCATTGGCTTGATATAGTTATTCTTATTCTTTATGCATTGAGTATGATCGGCATAGCGCTTTATACACGTAATCGTTCGAAATCGGTTAATGACTTTCTTTTGGCAGGAAAGAGAGGTCTTAACGGATGGATGAGTGCTTTCGCTTACGGCACGACGTATTTTTCTGCCGTTATATTTATAGGCTATGCGGGGAATTTTGGTAATGCTTACGGCTTGGCTTCCGTTTGGATCGGTATAGGAAACGCTATTATCGGTTCGCTTATTGCTTGGTTAGTTCTTGCGAAGAGAACTAAAAACATGACGCAACGTCTTCAAGCAAAGACTATGCCTGAATTTTTTGAAAAACGTTATAATAGCAAAAATCTTAAACTTGCATGCGCTATAATTACCTTTATATTCCTTATTCCATATTCTGCATCCGTTTACAATGGACTTAGCAGTTTATTTGAAATTGTATTTGGTATTGAAGGGTGGATTATCATGATTGCGCTCGCTATTCTTACTGCGATATATCTTTTCTTTGGTGGGTATTTTGCAACGGCTCTTTCGGATTTTATTCAGGGGATTATAATGCTTATCGGTGTTGCGATTATGGTTGTTTCTTTCCTCAATAGTGCGGAAGTTTCGTGGGATTTGACCGAACTTGTAACTAATCCCGAACATAACTGGTTTACGTTTGGCAGTTCTAATACGGGCTTTTACGGTAATACTGTTACTTTGCTTTCGGTTATTCTACTTACATCTTTCGGTGTGTGGGCGTTACCACAAACCGTTCACAAGTATTATGCAATTCGTGATAAAAAAGCAATCAATCAAGGTATGATCGTCAGCACGTTATTCGCTTTAATTATCGGCTTTGGCGCATATTTCGTTGGTTCTTTGGGTAGTTTGTTTACCTTCCCCGAAGGAACTAGACCCGATCAATTTGTTCCTCATATGCTTAATATGGTAATTCAATCGGGACTTTTAGGTGTGATTGCCGTACTTATTTTGTCGGCAAGTATGTCTACGTTATCATCAGTATCTTTGGCGAGTGCATCGGTTGTTGCCGTAGATATTTATAAAGGCAAAATCAATCCTAATGCAACCGATAAAAAAGTAAACTGGACTATGAGAATTTTATGTTTAGTTTTTATACTCATTTCGGTTGTGCTTGCAATATTAAACGAAGAATTCCATCTTTCGGCAATAGCGTCGCTTATGGGAATAAGTTGGGGAACGCTTGCGGGATGTTTTATCGGACCTTACGTTTTAGGTTTGTTATGGAAAAAGGTTTCACGTCCCGCCGTTTGGTCTTCTATAATAAGTTCCTTAGTTTTGACCGTTGCATTAACTTTAATCATAGGCTACGATAAAGGCTCATGGTCATGTTCGTTTGGAACAGCAATTCAAAACGGTGTGGGTTCATCACCGCTTATAGGCGTAATTTGTATGGCTTTCTCCATGATAATTACTACTGTTGTAACCGTGTTTACAAATAGTCCAGAAGATTCGGTAATAGAAGAAGCCTTTAATAAACCGATAGAAAATGAAATAATTTAATAAATAGGTGTATTATGATTTGGTCAAAAGAGGAAACTCTTTCAAGAAGTGAAATTGAAACGTTACAATTAGAGCGTCTTAAAGAAACGGTGGCAAGAGTATACGAAAAAGTTGCTCCTTACCGTAAAAAGATGGACGATTTAGGCGTAAAGCCCGAAGATATTAAAACGCTTAAAGATTTGGCAAAATTACCTTTCGTCACAAAACAAGACATGAGAGATAATTATCCTTTTGGATTGTTTGCCGTTGATAAAGAAGATCTTGTTAGAATTCATGCGTCAAGCGGAACGACGGGTAAACCCACAGTCGTTGGGTATACGAAAGGTGACTTAGACACGTGGACTGAATGTGTTTCTCGTATAGCGTGTATGGGTGGTGCAACGGAAAAAGACGTCGCGCAAATATGTTTTGGTTACGGTATGTTTACGGGTGCGTTAGGTCTTCACTACGGGCTTGAAAAAGTTGGTGCTGTTATCGTGCCGTCTTCAACGGGGAATTCCGAAAAACAAATTATGTATATGAAAGATTTTGGAACTACCCTGCTTGTTGCGACGCCGTCTTACGCGTTAAGGCTCGCTGAAGTGGCAAGAGAAATGGGGATTGACCCCAAAACAGACCTTAAAGTCAAAATAGGGCTTGTGGGTAGTGAACTTCTAACCGACGCAATGAGAGAAGAAATGCATAAATACTGGGGCGAGGATATGCTTGTAACGTCTAATTACGGCATGAGTGAACTTATGGGACCTGGTGTTTCTGGCGAGTGTGAGTATCTTTGTGGTATGCATATCAACGAAGACTTTTTTATTCCTGAAATTATCAACCCCGAAACGGGCGAAGTTTTACCTGTTGGTGAAAAGGGTGAGTTGGTTATTACTTGCATTAAAAAAGAAGGCTTGCCGTTAATTCGTTATAGAACCAAAGATATAACAAGATTATATTACGATAAATGTAAGTGTGGAAGAACTTTCTGTCGAATGGAAAATTTGTCGGGTAGAAGTGACGATATGCTAAAAGTTCGTGGTGTAAACGTTTTCCCGAGTCAAATTGAAGAAGTTATTTTAAGTTTTACCGAACTTGGACCGCATTACGAAATTATAGTCGAAAGAGAAGGATATTCGGACAAACTTACTATTAGAGTAGAGTTGTTAAAATCCACCGACTCGTTTGGTGAACTTGAATCGCTTTCGAATAGGATTAGAAACAAATTGAGAATTATTCTTGGTCTTGATGCTAAAATAAAACTTGAATCGCCGAATACTTTACAGCGATTTGAAGGAAAGGCTAAAAGAATTAAGGATTTAAGGAGTAAATAATATGAACGATAAAAAAATAATGCTTGGTAACGAAGCGATTGCTCGTGGTGTTTATGAAGCAGGTGTTAAAGTTTCAAGTGCATATCCTGGAACACCTAGTACGGAAATTAGTGAATTTTTGGCAGGCTATTCCGAAGTGTATACTGAGTGGGCGCCTAACGAAAAGGTTGCTGTTGAAGTTGCTATGGGTGCGTCAATTGCCGGCGTTAGAAGTTTATCTTGCATGAAACACGTTGGATTAAACGTTGCAAGTGATCCACTATATACTTTCTCTTATACGGGTGTTGGTGGTGGCTCGGTAATTATCGTAGCCGACGATCCCGGTCTTGCGAGTTCTCAAAATGAACAAGATACAAGAATGATTGCGCGTTCAGCACACGTTCCACTTTTAGAACCGTCAGATAGTATGGAGGCAAAAGAATTTGTTAAATTTGCTTATGAATTAAGTGAAAAATACGACACGCCCGTTATACTTAGAACGACCACTAAACTTTCGCACTCACAAGGCGTGGTTGAACTTGCCGATAGAGTTGATATTCCTGTTAAACCTTATGAGAGACAAATGCGTAAATACGTTATGATGCCAGCATCTGCTATAGGTCGTCACGTATACGTTGAAGATAGAGAAAATCGCATGCAAGAAGATTGCTCTAATTTCCCTGTAAATAAAATGGAAATCAACAATACCGATATAGGATTTATAACAAGCGGTATTCCATATCAATACGTAAAAGAAGCCTGTCCTGATGCAAGTGTTCTTAAACTTGGTATAATAAATCCGTTGCCTAAAAAACTTATTCAAGAGTTTGCGTCAAAAGTTAAAACACTTTACGTGTTTGAAGAATTAGAACCTGTGATGCAAGAGCAAATCGAGTCATGGGGGATTAAGGTAAAGGGAAAGGAACTATTTACAAAACAGGGCGAATATAGCGCTAAAATGCTTAAAAAGGTAATTTATGGTAATGACGATTGCATTTACGCTAAGGCCGAAGTTCCTAATCGTCCGCCGATTCTTTGTCCAGGCTGTCCACATAGAAGCGTTTTTTCCGTTCTTAATAAAATGAAGATACACGCTGCTGGTGATATCGGATGTTATACGCTTGGTGCAGTTGCTCCGCTCAACGTTATTGATACCACAATTTGTATGGGCGCAAGTATTTCTACCTTACACGGTATGGAAAAGGCGTGTGGTAAAGATTTTATTAAAAACTGGGTTGCCGTTATAGGTGATTCGACTTTCTTGCATACGGGTGTAAATTCGCTTATAAATATGGTCTATAACAAAGCGACGGGTACGGTAATTATTCTTGATAACCGCACTACGGGTATGACTGGGCATCAACATCACGCGGCAACGGGTAAAACATTAAAGGGTGAAGATACCTATGCTATAAATCTTGCTGATCTTTGTAAATCTGTTGGTGTATCGCGCGTTATAGAAGTTAACGCTTTTGATATCGTTGAACTTGAAAAGGTTATAAAAGAAAGTGTTAGTGGTGACGTTTTGACTGTTGTTATTGCAAAAGCACCGTGTGCATTATTAAAAGGGCAAAAATTCCCGTATAAATGTGTGGAAAACGCTGACAAATGTAAAAAGTGTGGTATGTGTCTAAAAATCGGTTGTCCTGCAATAACAAAAACAGAAGACGGAAAGATAAAGATAAATCAATCTATGTGTAACGGTTGTGGGCTTTGTGCTAGTTACTGTAAATTCAATGCGATTGAAAAGGTGGAAAAGTAGTATGAAAGATATGAATATTATGGTTGTTGGCGTTGGTGGACAAGGTACACTTCTTACTAGTAGAATTATCGGAAAAACCGCTCTTTCCGCGGGTTATGACGTAAAACTTTCCGAAGTACACGGTATGGCTCAAAGAGGTGGTAGCGTGGTTACGTTTGTGCGTTTTGGTGAAAAGGTTAACGAACCAGTCGTTGAAGAAGGTTGTGCGGATATTTTGATTTCTTTTGAAAGACTCGAAGCATTGAGATATGCGCATTATCTAAAAAAGGACGGCATTATTATCGTTAACGATTGTAGGATCGATCCTATGACAGTTGTAATCGGCGCGCAAAGTTACCCTGAAAACATTATTGAAACTTTGAAAAAAGATCACGTCGTTTATACTATTAACGGGCAAGAAATTGCTGAAAGTTTGGGTAATGGAAAGGTTCTTAATTCTGTTGTTTTGGGACTTAGTGCAAAGTTTATAGGTTTTACCGAAGAAGAATGGGTGAAGGTTATTGAGCAAACTGTTCCGCCAAAGACTATTGAAATAAATAAAATTGCCTTCAAGTGCGGTTATGAAAAATATTAAGGAGATGGAAAATGATTTGGAATGAAGCAAAAGAGTGCATGAGTAGAGACGAGATGACGGCTCTTCAAAGTGCAAGACTTAGAAAATTGGTAAACTACGTTTATCATAACGTGGAATTTTATCGTAAGAAAATGCAAAACGTTGGACTTCTTCCCGGTGATATTAAGGGGGTGGAAGACATAACTAAATTGCCTTTTACAACAAAAGACGATTTAAGAGATAACTATCCTTTTGGTCTTTTTGCAGTTCCACACTCTGAAATTGCTAGGGTGCACGCTTCAAGTGGTACTACGGGCAAAGCGACCGTTGTTGGTTATACAAGACGCGACCTTGATATTTGGGCAGAATGCGTTGCAAGATGTTTGTCTATGGCAGGCGTTACAAAAGATGATATTATTCAAGTTGCTTACGGCTACGGCTTGTTTACTGGTGGACTTGGCGCTCACTACGGCGCGGAAAATATCGGCGCAATGGTTGTTCCTATGAGTACGGGTAATTCAAAGAAACTTACCACCATGATGCTTGACTTTGGTGTAACGGCAATTGCTTGTACTCCGTCTTATCTATTACATATTGCCGAACTTTTAGAGACGGAAGGTAGAATTTCGGAATTAAAACTTAAAAGAGCGATTTGTGGCGCTGAACCTTGGACGGAAAAAATGCATCGCGATATAGAAGAAAGATTAAATATTAAGGCTTTCGATATATACGGTTTAAGTGAAATTATGGGACCAGGTGTTGCTTGTGACTGTGAGTTTCATAAAGGATTACACGTTTGTGAAGATCATTTCTATCCAGAAATAATTGATTCGGCAACAATGAAACCGCAAAAAGTTGGCGAAACGGGTGAACTTGTATTTACAACGCTTACCAAAGAAGGCTTACCGCTTATTCGTTATCGTACCAAAGATTTGACTAGTATTGATTATTCGACTTGTGAATGTGGTAGAACAAGCGCAAGAATAAGTAGATTTAAGGGTAGAGTAGATGATATGCTTATCATTAGGGGCGTAAACGTTTTCCCAAGTCAAGTTGAAGCAGCACTTGTAGATATTAAAGAAGTTACTCCGCATTACATGATGATTGTAGATAGAGTAAACAATCTTGACACGTTGGAAATTCAAGTTGAAGTTGACAACAAATACTTCTCTGACGAAATTAGAGGGCTTGAAAAACTTACGCAAAAAATTGCGCATACGATTACTCAGGCACTTGGATTAAGTGCGAAAATCAAACTAGTTGAACCGCAAACCTTGGTTAGAAGTGAAGGTAAAGCCGTTCACGTAATAGATAAACGTAAACTTTATTAAAAGGGGGATAATATATCATGATGGCAAAACAATTATCGGTTTTTATTGAAAATAGAAAAGGTAGACTTGGCGAAGTTTTGAACGTTTTAAAAGGAAATAACGTTAACATTTTGTCGCTTAGTCTTGCAGACACTACTGAATATGGACTTTTAAGACTTATCGTAAACGATCCTGTAACGGGTAAAGAAAAATTGACAGAAAACGGTTTTTCTACTATGCTTACCGATGTTTTAGTTATAAAAATTAAGCACAAAGCAGGTAGTTTACAAGAACTTCTTGAAGTTCTTGCTAGTAACGAAATCAGTATCGAATATATGTATGGTTTATCAATTGATGGTATGGAAGCGTCGGTTGTATTAAAAGCGTCCGACGTTGAAAAAGCAAAACAAGTTTTAATTGATAACGGTGTAGAAACTCTTACTGCCGAAGAAATAGCAAAATTCTAATAATAAGGACAATATAATGCTTATCGATTTTCACACTCATATTTTTCCCGATAAAATTGCTAGCGCCACAATTGACGCTTTGGCAAAAAGGTCCAACGGTACACCTTGGACTGACGGAACGGTGGAGGGACTTGTTAAAGTTATGGAAAGAGCAAACGTAGATATTTGCGTAACTTTGCCTGTTCTTACTAAACCTACTCAGTTTGAAAGTGTAACTAGATTTATTCTTGACGTAAACGAACGATTTAATGATAAACCACGAAAAATTATATCGTTTGGCGGTATTCACCCTGAATGTGAAGATATTGACGGCAAAATGAAGTTCTTGAAATGTCATGGCGTTAAAGGCGTAAAAATTCATCCTGATTATCAAAATACGTTCATTGATAACGATGGTTATTTAAAAATACTTGAATGTGCCAAAGAATACGACATGATAGTAGTAACACACGCAGGTGTTGACGACGGTTATATCGGTGAACCTGTTAAATGCCCGCCACAACTTGTAAAAAAAGTTATAGATAAGGTGAAACATCCAAAATTTGTTCTTGGTCACTACGGCGGGCATTCGCAATGGCAAGAAGTTTACGATATTTTGGCCGGTGAAGACGTCTATTTTGATACGGCGTTTACTTTGCATGATATAGATGAAAAACTTTTCAAGAAAATTCTTGAAAAACACGGTAGCGATAAAATTCTTTTTGCTACCGATTGTCCATGGCAAGATATTGAAGTGTATGAAAAGATTATTAAATCATATAATTTGAACAAAGAAATAGAAGATAAAATAACTCATAAAAATGCATTGAAATTGCTTGGTTTAGGAGAATAGTCAAATGAATATCAATGAAAAAATGTTTGGGCTAGGAAGTAAACGCTCAATTATTAGGGAAATTTTTGAATATAGTAAAAAACGTGCAAATGAAATCGGCAAGGAAAATGTTTTTGACTTTTCTTTGGGTAATCCAAGTGTTAATCCGCCCGAAATAATTTCTGAAACGATAAAAACGTTAATTGATACCGAAGACGGTACACTTTTGCATGGTTATACGTCGGCACAAGGAGACTTTAACGTTCGCAGTACCGTTGCTAATAGTATAAATAAACGTTTTACTCTTTCACTTTGTGCTGACGATATTTATATGACGTGTGGCGCTGCCGCGTCGCTATCAATTTGTTTAAAAGCAATTATGAACGATGGTGATGAGTGCGTTGTATTTGCTCCATTTTTTACTGAATATAGGGTTTTTGTTGAAAACGCAGGCGCAAAACTTGTAATTTCAACACCTATGGCGAAAACTTTCCAAATTGATATTGATGATTTAGAAAAGAAAATTAATTCTAACACGAAAGCGATTATATTAAATTCTCCTAATAATCCAAGTGGCGTAGTTTATTCGGAAGAAACGATTGTGAAAGTTTGTTCGCTTTTAAAGAAAAAATCCAAAGAATATGGTAATCCTATTTACATTATTTGTGATGAACCGTATAGAGAGTTAGTTTACGGTGACGTAAACGTTCCGTATCTTATGAACTATTATGATGATACTTTCGTATGTTATTCTTACTCAAAGTCATTATCTTTGCCTGGTGAAAGAATAGGTTATATTGCGGTAAATCCCAAAATGACTGATGCAAGATCTGCGTATCTTGCCGTTTGTGGAGCGGGAAGGTCGCTTGGTTATGTTTGCGCACCGAGTCTATTCCAACAAATTATAGGGCGTTGTATTGATGCCAAAGTGGATATAAATATTTATAAAGAAAATAGAGATTTATTGCTAGAAGGCTTAACGTCTTTCGGCTATGAATGTGTAAAACCTGACGGGGCGTTCTATTTGTTTGTAAAGGCTTTGGAAGATGACGCCACCGCATTTTATGAAAAAGCAAAAAAACACGAACTTTTAGTCGTTCCGTGTGATGATTTTGGCGTTAAGGGTTACGTTAGAATAGCATATTGTGTAGATAAGACAAGAATAATCAATGCGTTGCCTGCATTTAAGCGCCTTGCAGAAGAATATGAGAAATAAAAAAATCCCCGTAGTTATACGGGGAATTATATTATTTTGTAGTTAATTCATATAAGTTTTTCTTGTAACTTTCCATTGATTTTTTTATAATTTCAATCGCTTTATCTCTATCCGCTTCGGTGTCGACGGAAGTTTGTTTATCTTCAAGTTGTTTGTACACGGAGAAGAAATGACGCATTTCATTAAAAATATGTTTAGGCAAGTCGTGAATACTTTTATATGTATTATAGTTAGGATCGGCGTCAGGAATAGCAATAATCTTTTCGTCAACAGAGCCGTTGTCGCTCATTACGATAACACCGATAGGATAACATTCCACTAAACTCATAGGTATAAGACTTTCCGAACATAAAATTAAAACATCTAAGGGGTCGTTATCTTCGGCGTAAGTATGTGGAATAAAACCATAGTTTGCAGGGTAATGTGTGGACGTATAAAGAATTCTATCTAGTCTTAAAAGTCCGGTTTTTTTATCCATTTCATATTTTTGTTTAGAACCTTTACTTATCTCTACAACTGCGATAAATTTTTCAGGTTGTATTCTATTGCTTTCAATATCGTGCCAAATATTCATAATTTACCTACCTTCTAAACTAATAATGCTAATTCTACCACAAAAAAATAATTTATACAAGCATAAGTTTATAAAAATAGCAAAAAAACATTCAAAACTTGTGATTGTGTGG
>CASDPM010000095.1 GCA_949282465.1 uncultured Bacillota bacterium | reverse complement strand
GGATTCGTTTTTGTTGAGTGGAGAAAAGACGGGGTAAGAATCGAGAAAATTGAAAGGGGAAGTAAAGGTAACTTGACCATAACCGCCGTTTGGCAAGAAAAACTTCCGCCGTCGTCACCCGAAGAAACGGGCAGGCAAATTCAAATGGTTGGACAAACGTTTAAAGGGAACGACGTAGTTTATCCCGATTCTTTGTGGAGTGCGCCTGAGTGGGATTACGAGCCAACGCTTGATTTTGGTATGGAAGACACCGAAGGAGTAAAGGGTATTTTCTATACTTCTGTCCCATATGGTGGAAAACCGACGAAAGTTGCGGCGTATATAGGTTTTCCTGAAAATGCTAGTACAACTAACAAAGTCCCAGCCATGGTTTTAGTGCACGGTGGACTTGGAACGGCTATTCCACAATGGGTTAAATACTGGAACGATTTAGGCTATGCTGCGATAAGCATGGATACTGAAGGCGGCGAACCAATAGACGGCATTTCAAACTACGATACGCTAAATTATCATATAGAAGAAAATAGATATGCTAACGACCAAACGTATAGTTCTGGTCCTGTAAATTCAGGATTTAGCGATTATCAAAAAGACGTTGAAGAACAATGGATGTATCACGCAACCTCGTCAGTAATAGCGGCAACTTCGCTTATTGCGTCTTTTGATTGTGTTGATATTCAAAAGATAGGAATGACGGGTATTTCGTGGGGTAGTATTATAACGAGTATAGTTATTAGTTACGACGATAGGGTTACTTTTGCAATGCCTGTATACGGTGGTATTTCCATTGGTCAGTCTCATTCTGAAATGAAAAATAATCACCCCAACCAACTTTCCAAAGACCGTTGGGACAATTTAGAAGGGCTTAAACAAAGTAACTGTAAAACCTTTTACGTTACGTCCGACGATGATTATCATTTTTCGCTTGATATTGCAAGCCGTTGTGCAGGAGCCACTAACGGATCTGTAACATATATAAATGGATTTACTCACGGGCAATCAGAAGGCGCTTATCAAATAGATTTGCCACTTTTTGCAAACCTTATGACGGGGAAGGTTTCCGATTTTGTTACCATAACACAACAACCTACAAGACAAGATCCGACTATCAAAGTCGAAAAACACGGCGATGCTAAAATTGAATCGGTTTGGATTTATTATACTTCTGATTCCGATTTGGGGCAAAGTGCAAAGTGGAAAACTAAGTTCGCTTCTTATGAAGATTTAACAGAATATTCATTAACTCTGCCAGAATGTTCTACTGCTTACGTAAGGGTTAGATATAACGGTGATCATACCGTTTGTTCGTATTTGTTCTAAAAAGGGGGAAAAGAGATGTTTAATAGATGTGTAAAGAAAAATATTTTGGCTATTTTACTTGCGCTTGTAAGTTTGTTTAGTATACTTCTTATTCCTTCGCAAGGCGCAGTCGCTCAAACTGAAAAAGGGGGAAAGACGATAAACTGTATGGAAATAGATGCAGTAACCGTGCCTTTTTCTACGCCATACGTTTTATCGAACGACAATGTATACGTTTATCATAACGGGTTTATGTTTGACGCAATAAAGTCGCCAGCTATGGCTGTGTGGCACTTTCCAAAAAATGCGGAAGTAAGGCTTAATATAAGAGTTTGGCAAAACTATTCGGAGTTTACGGGTACTCTTTATTTTAGAATAGTGCACGAACACGTAGTTCAAGAAGAACGGGTAAATGAAATAATTTTCCCTGCCGACGGAAGTTGGTTTAACGTTACGGAAAACGCTCCGAATATGGCGAACGCTAAAGTAATTGGTGATTACGTAAAAGTTTCGGCGGGCGATAAGATAAAAATGATTTGCGTTGCTATGGGTTCGGATTCTTACTGCACGACGTATATTGAAAACGGCATTAAGTTTATTTATGACGGCGGACCTGCAAGTGGCTTAAATTTATACGCAAACGATTCAAGAATATCGAACTTCGCCACGGGAACACCCGTAACGTTAACGCCAGAACTTGCGGATTTTTATGGTAGTGGAACTTCCGATAAGGTTATAACCTATCACGAAATAACTAAATATATAGACGTTTTTAAGACGGTTGAATAGAGCAACGCCCCCGAACTTCGGTTCGGGGGCGTTTTATTAATCGGTGAATTATACTATTAAGTGTTGCACTTAGTTTGACAATTCATCTATTATTTAAAT
>CASDPM010000094.1 GCA_949282465.1 uncultured Bacillota bacterium | reverse complement strand
TTTCAACTAAAACGTTTGCAATCCTTTCGTTAATTTCTTTATTTTCACTTTCCACCATTACTCTTATTTTGGGTTCCGTTCCCGATGCACGTAACATTATTCTTCCCTTACCATTAAATTCGGCGTTATATCTTGCCACTTCTTTCGCAAGAACTTCGCTATTCATAATTCTAAATTTATCACTAACGACAACGTTCTTATTTGCTTGCGGATAAAGTTTTACGTCGAAGAATTCGGAAAGTTTTTTCTTTTGGTTGATAACCATATTTGCAACTTTTATCGCAGTTAAAATACCGTCACCCGTCGTTGCTAGATCTTTCAAAATAATGTGCCCACTTTGTTCTCCACCTAACGAAAGATTTTTCTCTAAAAGTTTTGCCAAAACGTACTTATCGCCTATGTCTGTTCTTATAAGATTTATTCCAACTTTTTTTAACGCTTCTTCAATGGCCATGTTCGTATGACTAGTTCCCACAACAACATCATGCCTTAATTTACCCATCTTTCTCAAATAAATTGCAAGCATATAAATTATCATATCACCGTCAATGATTTTTCCATTTTCATCAAGTGCAATAAGCCTATCAGCGTCACCATCGAAAGAAAAACCCATATCCGCTTTATACCTAAAAATTCTTTTTACAAGATTTTCAGGATAAAGCGCACCGCAATTTTTATTGATTTTTAAACCGTCGTTTACACAATTTGACGCTATGACGTTTGCACCAAGTGCGCGAAAAACTTCGGGCGCAATCCTATGTGCAGCACCATAAGCGCAATCCAAAACGATAGTCATGCCGTCAAGACGGTTTTCGCTTGATTCTATAAGGAATTTCTTATAGATTTTTACAAGATTGAAATTCTGAGAATATGTGCCTATGTTAGGAAAATCGTTGATTTTTTCATGTATAAAACAGCGTTCTATTCGCTCTTCTTCCTTATCACCTAGTTTAAATCCATCACCATTAAACACTTTAATTCCGTTATACTCGCCACTATTGTGGGATGCGCTTATAACGATGCCGTAATCGGCTTTAAGTTCTTTAGTTATATAAGCAATACCCGCAGTAGGCACTACACCGATATCAATGACGTTTGCGCCACCACTCATTGCACCACTTGCAACGGCAAGCGTTAAATAACTGTTCGAAATTCTAGTATCAGAACCTATTATAATCGTAGGATTTGTTTTAAGTATCGAAAGCGCGTTACCTATTTTAAAAGCGACGTCGTACGTTAAATCTTCATTAACCTTTCCTCTTAATCCGTCAGTACCAAAAAATAAACCCATATCAGTTATTCTCCTTTTTAACTTTTAAATAATTTTGCGCCCTATTTTCCTTAACTTCTTGTCTAACACGACCTATAACAAAGTCACCACTATGAACGTCATTCGTAACCGTTGTTCCCGCGCAAATATAAGAATCACTATCAATATTTACGGGAGCAATAACATTGCAATTACTACCGATAAAACAATTATCACCAACGCTCGTTCGTTGTTTAACTCTGCCGTTATAGTTCACAAAAATAGCACCACAACCTATATTACAATTCCTTCCTACGTCAGCATCGCCTATATACGCCAAATGATTTGCTTTCGTTCCTTCGCCGACGGTGGAATTTTTCACTTCTACAAAATTACCTATTTGAACTTTATCGTAAAGAATAGTATTTGGTCTTAATCTAGCAAAAGGACCAACACTTACTTCGTTAAAAACAACAGCGTTTTCTATTTGACTATTGTTAATTTTGCAATTTTTACCTATTTTTGCATTTATGATATAATTGTTAGGTAGCAAAACCGTGCCGTCTTCTATAACGGTATTGCCTTCTATCCTATTATTCTCGTAAATCGTAACGTTATCACCTATTATAACCGAATCATCAATATAAACGGTTTTTTCATCTTTTATACAACAATTCTTTCCGCAAGAAAAACCCATAAACACTCCTTAAAAAATTTTTAACATCAAAATAAGCCTTACACGTTTTTAAATTATAACCCTAATTTTTTAAATGTCAAGTAAAAATTTATAGCGATTTTTTATAGTTTTAGCCATAAAATGCTTAAAAATGACACTTTTTACAGTTTCATGTTTTTAAAATTTAGGGGTTATTTTTACAAAAAATTAGACTTTTGAGCGTAAATAACCGATAAAAACAAAAACATGAAGTTTGACATACGCTATTTTATATGATATAATTTTTTTAATAAAAAAGGTGAATTTATGTTAGGATTTGTTATCGCATTAGAAAAAGAAGCAAAATTTTTTCTTTCAACAGTAGAAAATCTGGAAGAAACCACAATATTAGATAAAAAAGCATACCTTGGGAAAGTTTGCGGTAAAGACGTTGTTATTGCCATTTCAGGAATAGGCAAGGTTAATTCAGCGTTTACTACTCAGGCTGTAATTGATAAGTATTCGCCATCCTTTATTATAAATTTTGGAACGGCTGGCGGAACGAACGACAATGCCCAACTTTTTAAGTATTATCTAGTAGAAAAATGTTGTCAATTTGATTTCGATTTATCAACTATCGATCCCGTCCCTGTTGGTTATATACAAGACTACGACACCGTTTTATTCAAGAATTACGTTGAAAACATAAATTGTATTGACAAAATCAATCTTGCTAGCGCAGATAGATTTTCTTTTAACATTGAAGATATAAATATAATAAACGCTAATGATTGTTCTCTTCGCGATATGGAAGGTGGTGCAATAGCGCAAGTTTGCACTGCAAATAAAATTCCGCTCATTATGATTAAAGGTGTAACCGACGTTTACGGTCACGAAACGGGCGAATTTTATAAAAACTTAATAAGGGTTTGCGAAGGGTTCCCTGCCATCATCAATAAAGTGATTTCATCTTTATAATTATGAACATTATAACCAAAGAGTTATTTAAGAGCGTAGACAAAAATTATTGCGAATTTTCCAAAAAACTTATACCCGATACTAATTACGAGATTTTAGGCGTTCGCGTCCCCACCATAAAGAAAATAGCAAAAAAATATTCTACAAATACAAAAATTATAAACGATTATTTGTTAGAAAAACACTATTATTACGAAGAGTGGTTTTTACACGGCTTACTTATCGGTTTAGAAAAGCGCGACGTTGAAAAGGTATTAAAACTTCTTGACGAGTTTTTGCCCTATTTAGATAACTGGGCAATTTGCGATTCAACTTCGGCATCACTAAAAATAATCAAATGTAATAAAGAGTTATTTTTTAAAAAAATTACAGGTTATTTGAATAGCAACAATCCGTACACCGTTAGGTTTGCAGTCACTTTGTTTATGAATTATTTTCTTGAAGAACAATATCTTGAAGACATATTCAAATTGATTAACAAAATAAACCCTAACCATTACTATATAAATATGGCAATTTCATGGCTATATAGCGTGGCGTTAGTAAAACATTACGACAAAACAATCACTCTATTTACGGACAACGTTTTAAGCGATTTCATACATAATAAAAGTATTCAAAAAGCCATTGAAAGTTTTAGAATACCGCAAGATAAAAAATTATATTTAAAAACATTAAAAAGGAAAAATATGAAATGAGTAAAAAACACAAACACGTATGGATTGCGCAATGCGTAAGAATCGTTATCTTTTCAATAATTCTTTTATGCACTGCGTTTATACCCTTTTCATTTACTGATAGCGCTATGATATTTTCATACACAAAATTGCCACTTATAGGCGATGCAAGTATCGCAAATAATATTGTCACCGTTACGAAGAGTTTACAATCTATTATCGGTTTATCTACCGACGTTATGATATATATTAGTTACGTTTACGAATATTATCTTTACGCTTTCTACGGGATACTTTTACTTGATATCGTCTTTGCACTATTACTTATCATTACAAAACTTAATTTTTTAAGGGTTATATTTAGAATTATTGCTATTATATGTGGTTTTGCAATGATTGCCGTTATGATTGCAAACATAGGATATATCGTTGCATATATCTATTCGGTTTTATCTGTGGGCGATTTCAATAACCTTTTACCCGTAATACAAGAAAACGGTCTTTTATTCGCTTTGGTTCTTGCGATTTTCTCGGGCGTGATGATAAAAAAACAATTCAGATGGTTCGAAGCCGACGCTATATAAAATAAAAACCCACTCGATTGAGTGGGTGTGGAGCTGCTAACCGGAATCGAACCGGTGACCTCATCCTTACCAAGGATGTGCTCTACCATCTGAGCCATAGCAGCAATTTTATTGAGTTTGCCTTTAAGACGCTTACATATTATATAAAATAAAAAATTTTTTGTCAATACAAACAACGCAAATAATTACAAATTTTTTAATAATTATTTTTAACTCGTAAAAAAATTCATTTATAAGGACTTTACTATGAAAATTCTTTTAATAAACGGTAGCCCACACCACAACGGAACGACCTTTCGCGCCCTTTCAGAAGTTGCAAAAACATTAAACACGCAAGGTCTTGAAACGGAAATTATTACCGTCGGCGATAAGCCCGTATACGGTTGTACAGCTTGTAAAGGATGCGCCACGACGGGCAAATGTGTAAAAAAAGACGATATTGCCAACACCATAATCGAAAAAATCCAAGAAGCAGATGGACTTATAATAGGCAGTCCCGTTTATTACGCATCCATCAACGGAACGCTTAAATGTTTACTCGATAGAGTATTCTATGCAAAAAAATCATTTGCAGGTAAGCCTGCGGCCGCCGTATCAGTTGCGCGACGCGCGGGAACAACGGCAACAATCGATATCATAAACAAATACTTTATGATTAGTAATATGCCTATCGTATCTTCTCAATACTGGAACATGGTTCACGGTAGCAACGGCGAACAAGCCGAAGAAGACAAAGAAGGCTTACAAACAATGCGAACCTTAGGTCTTAATATGGCGTGGCTTGTAAAGTGTATTAAAGCGGGAAAAGACGCTGGTATAGACAAACCCGAACTTGAACCCCCTGTAAGAACAAACTTCGTAAGATAAGTAAATATCCACCCGCTAAGCGGGTGGATATTTACTTTATATTATTGTTTCTATTAGACGTTCTTTTACAACGTCGGTAACTTTTGAAATTTGAACGGTTTTCATAAACTCTTCTACCGTTTTAGCGTTTTTTAAATGTTCCCAACAGTTCCAAAATTTATCGGCGTTTATTCCTTCACTTCTAACCAAAACGTCTTTTGCCCTTGAAAGCAAATATTCTATTTCACTTTCCAAAGTAAACTCAACTTCAACCGAGTACGTTTTATCAGGATTAAAAGAAAATTCACAAGTAACAAAATCAGAAATAATTTCGTTAATAGTAATTTGTTTTCCGTCTTCATAAACTTTCACTAGACCGTCACGAATATTCTTAAATACTATCTTAAAAAGTCTATTTGTGGGTATAACGTTTTTATCGCCATTTGATGTAATTTTAACAACCTGTTTACCTTTATTGCCATTTTTTGAAAAAATGGTAGTAAATTCAGTAAATAATTGAGCGTCGTTTATAGTTTCATCCCCATCTTCAAATAATGTAAACTTTTCATCGCCGTTATAAACTTGAATTTCGAGTTTCTCGGGATTGCCTGCAAAGTTTCCTTTATCACAAGAAAGCGGTAATATTGCACCCGATCTTGCAAGCACGGGGATACTTTCAAGTTTTCTTAAAAGCGTTTTCTTTATTCCGCCTTTTCCCGCCTTATAAACGTCGCCCGTAAAGATATCCGTCCAAGTTCCTTCGGGAATCCATACTTCGGTATGACTATAACCGTCTTTTTCCAAAGGCGTATAGACAGGTGCAACGACAAAATCTCTTCCAAATAAATATTCCGATTTCATCTCGTACGCATCGGGAATATTTTGCCATTCGTAATACAAGGGTTCGACAAGAGCAATCCCGTCGGTATTAGTACGGTAATCACACGAATATAAGAACGGAATAAGTCTATGTCTAAACCTAAACCAGTCCATTGCAATCATTCCTGCGCCGTTGCCATAAACCCAAGGTTCTTTTGTTGTCGTAGGATCGTTTGAACAATGCAATCTATTTATAGGACTAAAAACACCAAATTGAATATGTCTAACGTACAATTCTTCGTCCATATTCCCCAGCATGTGTCCGCCTATATCGTGACTCCACCACGTATAACCTATATTAGAAGCAGTTGCAGTAAAGTACGGCAAATATTCAAGTGTTTTCCAAGTAATTAACGTATCGCCCGAAAAACCAAGTGGATACCTATGCGACCCTACGCCTGCAAATCTTGACAAAATAAGTGGTTTATGATTTAGCCCGTTATCCATAAAATGGTAATGGTTAAGCGACCAAAGCGGATCTAGCCCTTTCATTTGCGTTTCAGTACCTTGTTGCCAGTCAATCCACCAAAAATCAACGCCGTCTTTTTCATAAGGCTTATGAATGATAGAAAAATAATTGTTAATAAAATTCGGATCAGCAATATTGAAATTGATTTCTTCGCCGGTAGACGGATCAATACCCATGGCTTTTGCCATATCTTCATAACAATCTTCAAACCAACGAATACCATCAGCAGGATGCAAGTTTAGAGTTATTTTTAAGTTTTTTTCTTTAATTTTTTTTAAGAACGCACGATAATCTGGAAAAAGATTTTTATTCCAACTATATCCCGTCCAACCGTTATTACCACCGTAAAACTCAGTATTTCTACCCTTTTTCGTTATCTCTTTCTCTTCGTCAAGATAATTAGAGTAGTGCCAGTCCATATCAATAGTAGCAACTGTAAGCGGAACGTCATGCTCTTCAAATCTATTTAGAAGTTTCAAGTATTCTCTATCGCTGTAATAATAATATCTACTCCACCAGTTTCCAAGCGCAAATCTAGGGATTAGCGGTGTTTTACCCGTAATCATATAAAGCGCTTTTACAGCATCTCTAAAATCCTTTCCATAAGCAAAAACGTATTCGTCGCTACCGTCGCCTGTTTCGCCAATAACTTCGCCGTTTTTACCCAAGGTCAAAGTATTCACGTCGTCAATTACAGCGACACCCGTCGTTGAACATACGCCGTCACTTAACTTTATTTTTCTCTTTTTGTTTTTTGCGTAATCGATATAATAATTACCATCACAAACGTCAAGCGTCCTATACGTACCAAGAAGATTTCCTTTATTATTTATATCTTTTTCTTCGCCGTCAATAACGACTTTACATTCCGACCGTGACGTCTTTATAATCAATCTACATTTTTGAGTTGTAATTATCGCCACGTCGTCACTTAAATGTACGGAAAACTCCTGCTTTGGCATGTTTCTATACCAAACGCATAAAGTAGCGTCGTCTCTAAACTTTCTCTTTACGCTTTTTTCTATTCTAAATAATCTATCTTGCAAAATAGTTATGCGATAATCCTTCCAAAAAACGATATTTTCTTCATTTGCAATAGGATAGGTTATCGCAATAAGATGTTTATCTAAAGCCATTAAAAATCTCCGTTTTAGTAAAAATTAAAGTACAATTTTAAGCATTGAGAAGTTTTCAGTTACGCCTCTAATTACCGTGTAACCATCTTTATATTCAAAAGAAATTTCCTTTTCGGTGGGAAGTTCAAGAACCTTTTTAGGCGAATTTGTCGTCTTAACTTTAAGAATAAAATCTTTATTAAGATGATCTTCGTGATTAACGAGTTCTATCATACTTATATACATAGCGCCGTCATTCTTAAACGTTACGGTTTCTACCGTGCTAGAAAGTTTTGCCGTAAGACTGAAATTTTCTTGCCCAACAAGTTCGCGAATTACGTTCATAAATACTTTCTTAAAACCCATTCGCTTTTCTTGTTCAATTGCGGCAGCCGACCAAATAACCTTACCTTTTCCGTAACTCACCATCATCATTCCGGGATATTCAGTATCAATTCCAGGGGGATTAGAGTGGATTGAGGCATAATGTAAATTATCTTTCGGATCGGTATAAGGAAGTGTGATTTTTCCTATTATAACATCCTTGTTTTTAACTTCGTATATAGGCAAACAGTAATTTATAGGCAACGGATACTGCTCGGTAAATTCACCGAGAATTTGTGTTCCGTTAGCAGGGCGAATAAACGTCCTATTTTCAACGGTGTAGTCCTTAAATTCTGCCCCAAAGAATTCTTTCATCAAATTGAAGTTACTTCTGCCTGAAAGATAAAGCGTTCCGCCGTTTTTTACGTAGTCAATAAAAATTTCTTCGTATTCGGGATAGAAGTTTTCGAGTTCCCCCGCAACGACAGCCTTATAGTTATAGGCCTTATTTAAGGTAGGATTAGCAATTACCGTAACAGGCACGTGATTTTCAATCAGCGTACGAGTAGCGTTTATAGCGCTAATTCTATTACACCCTTCATAACCCCTTTTAGTATTGAAAATAGTTTTCGTATCATAGAACACGCCGACGTCAGCAAGCAAATCGCCCTCGTAATACTTTTCAAAAGGAATAAGGTAATCAAAAATATGACCAAGGGTCTCGTATACTCTATCGTCCATAGTTCCCCTAGGGTCGATAGCGTCTATAATAAAGTTTGCGCCGTGATGCGCCGCAGTAAGACACATTTCAGTCTTTAACTGATCATAAGTTTTAGAAATTGTGTGTTCTTGTAAAACGTTATCACAACGACAAACCATATATTCAAAAGGTTTATTTCTAGTAATATCGCTATAATACTTTGCTGTAAATGAGTGATTATACAGGTCACCATATAGATCCCCACCAGCAAATTCACAGTTATCATTAATAAGTTCAGTTGAACCACAACTAGGCCAAGTAAACGCCACAGCGCCCGCATAGTTAAATTCAACGGTAACGTTAGGCATATATTTGAGCGTTATATCTTTAATCCACTTTGTATATTCACCCATCCAAATTTGGCTTTTTCTTACGTATAAAAGCCATCTTTCGTCGTTAACGTTTTCGGTGGGCATTTCTCCACCAACTTCTTCAGCCCAACGTTTTTTACAAGCGTCACAACGACAAACAAGTGGCCAAAACGGCATATCGTAAAATACGCCTGAAATTCCTTCAAACTGTTCAGAAAATTCCTTTATTTGTTGTTCGGTAAAATCAAGATAATCTTGATTATTTATACAACACAAGCCGTAGCGTGAGCCCGCTTCAACAGGTCTTAACCCACTTTCATACTTCATTGCCCAGTCGGGGTGATTAATTTCCGCCCAAGTGTTATGCGTTAAACTATAATAGCCAACGACTTTCATACCACCGTCAATACATTTTTTTACAAGCCTTTTGATTTTGTTGTCTTTTTCAAAAGCCCTATGTTTTTTACCCGTTTTAGTATCGTAATAACAAAGCCCAACGTGTGATTGAAAATAAATCATAGGTGACTGAATTTTTGCCTTAACTAAATTTTCGTAATATTTATCAACGTCTAGTTTTGAGAAAAATTCATCCGACCAGTCTTCAATGTGCATATCCATCAAATGTCTTCTATATGCATTTTCATACCATTTTTTTGCCATAATACACCTCTATTTCCTAGTTAAAATAATTTTCGCATTGCCTTTAATTTCAGTTTTTACACCACAAGGAATGAAGAAACTATCACCATCAACGGCATTTTTACTACCAACCGAACAATCACCTTCAATCACGTTGATAGCAACAAAAGAATCGCTATTTTCTATCGCATAAACACCATCTAATAAAAGTTCAAAGCATTGAAAATATTTGCATGCGGTTAGTTTTCTTTGTTTTCCACCGCCAACTGAAACAAATTCTTCCGTTCCCGTAACGTCTTTATACGCATTAAAATTTATCACGTTTAAGGCTTTATCGACGTGAAGTTGGCGTTTATTACCATTAGCATCCACCCTATTATAGTCGTAAACTCTATAAGTAACGTTACTATTTTGCTGAATTTCGCAAATTACACATCCAGCGCCGATTGCGTGAACCGTCCCTGCATCAATTAAAAAACAATCCCCCTTTTTAACGGGTATAAAGTTTAACAAATCTTCAACTGTACCATCGTTAACTTTTGATAAAAATTGATTTTTATCAGCATTAGTCTTAAATCCACAATAAATACCTGCGCCGTCATCCGCTTGAACGATATACCACATTTCAGTTTTGCCGTTATCGTTCTCATATTTTTGCGCATACTCGTCTTGGGGATGAACTTGAACGGAAAGATTTTGTTTAGCGTCAATATACTTTATAAGAACGGGAAAACTACCACCGTTTTTATCAACGGCAGTAGGATTTTCCTTTAAGAATTCCTTAAAAGTTTTTCCGTTATCACAAACACTTGTTCCGTCGTTATGCACGGAAATTTCCCAACTTTCGGCAATAAGTTTACCACCGTTATCTCTACCGAACATATCGGCAAGTTTTGTTCCGCCCCATAAATAATCTTTTAATACAGGCGATAATTTTAATATCTCTTTCATAGATTAGTCCAACCTAAATAATAAAATTACTAACTTCCTTAAACTCTTTTTCATCAATGACTATCGTCTTGATCTCGAATTTACCAAATTTGAAAGTATTTGAAAGTTTACCAAAAGAAACGGTAGTTTCTTGCTCGCTTTCGTTTCCATTAAACAAACGCAAGAAGTATTTGCCGTCGTTTGTCTTTGCAAAAGCGTGCAACGTAACATTTTTATTACTCAATACGGGAACAACACGTTCTTTTACACCATTTCCCCTTGGGAAAAGGTTTAACGCATAGGGTTTACGGTTAAATTCTATTGCTACACGATCTAAATCGTTTTCATCTAAAACAGTCAATTTAAACGCATATTCATGTTCACATTGATCCATTCTGTTAACGTATCTATCGTGTGGTCTAAGCGGTCTATCATAAATAGGATGAACGCAATAGCCTGCACCACGAATCAATGAAAGCCTAACCTTACCGTCTTTGAAACTATGTCCGTAAACACCGTCGTTAAAGATTGCAAGATCATCTTCGCCATTTTTAACAGCAACGTATCTAAGCGAAACACATTCACTACCATCAGTTTTATTTTCTTCTCTACCAAAAGCAGTTTGTCCTAAATATTTATCGCACGCAGTAACGGGAATTTCAATCTTTAAAATACTGTCGGCATCATTATAGAAAACGTTAAAGTTAACGTC
>CASDPM010000093.1 GCA_949282465.1 uncultured Bacillota bacterium | reverse complement strand
CATGCCAAGCATTGTGTTTATTAAACTTATACCGTCCGCACCGCCTGCTTCAACGCCTTTTGCTATTTCGGTAATGTCGGTTACGTTGGGCGAAAGTTTAACGTAAACGGGTTTTTTGCTTACCGCCTTGACGGCTTTGGTAACCCTTTCCGCACTCTCGGCACTCGTTCCAAAACTCATACCGCCGTTATGTACGTTAGGGCAACTTACGTTAACTTCTAAAATGGAAACTTCGGGAACGGCTGAAAGTTTTTCAGCACACTCTACGTATTCTTCCACCGAAAAACCGCTTATGTTCGCAATTATAGGTTTATTATAAACTTGTAAAAGTTTGGGGATTTCTTCCGAAACAACTTTATCTACACCCGGGTTTTGAAGTCCTACCGAGTTGATAAGTCCCGAAGTACATTCGGCTATTCTAGGTGTGGGGTTGCCGAAACGCGCATCTCTTGTAGTTCCCTTAATACTGATACCACCGAGAATATTTATATCGTATATATCGCTAAATTCATAACCAAACCCAAACGTTCCACTTGCAGGAATTACGGGATTGTCAAATTTCACTCCGCTTAAAATTACTTTGGTGTTTACCATATAATTTCCTCCTTGACGAGAACGGGACCATCTTTACAAATACGCTTGTTGCCGTACTTGGTTTTGCACGAACAACCCATGCACGCGCCGAAACCACAACCCATTCTTTCTTCAAAGGAATATTCGCCACTCGTTACACTCTTTGCGTAAACGGCTTTGAGCATAGGTTCAGGTCCACAACAGTAGGTATACGTATAGTTTCCAGCCCTTTCAAACGCGTCGGTAACGAACCCTTTTATTCCATAACTGCCGTCGACGGTAGTCACGAAGACGGGTGCGCCTATGCTAGCGTATTCTTTTTCATAAAATACTTCTTCAGCGGTGTTAAAGCCGATAATTACCGTCGGCTTTTTGCCTTGTGCAATAAGTTTTTTGCAAAGGTTATATAAGGGAGGAACACCGACGCCACCACCGATAAGAAGGGGTCTTTCGCCCGACACATCAATATTATAACCGTTGCCGAGTCCCGTCAAAACGTCTAATTCTTTTCCTGCGGTGTAATTAGACATCAATTCGGTACCTTTTCCTACTACCTTATAAATTATAGTCAAGGAATTTTCGGTATAATCGCAAACGGAAATAGGGCGACGAAGAAAATGTCCGTCAAGTTGAATATTAACGAATTGACCTGACGCGGTTATTCCGCTTAAATCCCCTGTCAATATCATTTTATAAACGTTTTTTGCTATACAAACGTTTTCTTTTACCGTTAAAATAGCTTGTTTCAAAGCAAAACTCCTTTAATTTAAGCGTCTATCGTTGAAATGCAAAGGGTGGTTTCTTCCAAAACGTCAAGAAGAACTCTTACCGTATCGAGCGAAGTAAACATAGTCACGTTGCTTTCGGTAGCCACTTTTCTTATAACGTAACCGTCGCTCATTTGATCGGTTGCGCCGACGTTGCTAGTATTGATTACGTACGCTATATAACCCTGTCTTATAGAATCCTGAATTTCGTCGCTACCGTCGCTTATCTTGCCGACAAGGTGCGTTCTTATGCCGTTGCTCTTTAAGAAGTTTGCAGTGCCTTTGGTCGCAACGATATTGAAACCTAAATTATAGAACCTGCGCATAAGCGGTAATGCTTCTTCTTTATCTTTATCGGCTATGGTTACGAATACCGTGCCATAGTTTTGCAAGTGCATACCCGATGCTTGCAACGCTTTATAAAGCGCACGGTTTAATTTGTCGTCGTAACCGATTGCTTCACCCGTAGATTTCATTTCAGGTGAAAGATATGCGTCTAAGCCCCTTATCTTGTTGAACGAGAATACGGGAACTTTTACGTACCATCTCTTCTTTTCTTCGGGGTAAATATCGAATATGCCTTGTTCTTTAAGGCTCTTACCCATAATAACTTCGGTAGCAATATCAGCCAAACTGTAACCCGTTGCCTTAGATAAGAACGGTACCGTTCTAGACGATCTTGGGTTAACTTCTATTATATATACTTTTTCGTCTTTATCAACTATAAATTGAATATTGTAAAGTCCAACGATACCTATACCGAGTCCAAGTTTTTTTGCGTACTGCAAGATAGTGCCTTTAACCTTGTCTGAAATACTGAACGTCGGATATACGCTGATACTATCACCCGAGTGTATACCCGTTCTTTCAACGAGTTCCATAATACCGGGAACGAAAACGTCTCTACCGTCGCATATAGCGTCGACTTCGACTTCCTTACCGATAACGTATTTGTCAACCAAAACGGGTTTATCTTCGTCAACTTCAACGGCAGTCTTTAAGTAGTGGCGAAGCCCTGCCTCGTCGGCGACTATTTGCATTGCACGTCCACCGAGCACGAAACTAGGACGAACAAGTACGGGATAACCTATCTTTGCCGCCGCCTTAACGCCGTCTTCTATCTTTGTAACTGCACAACCTTCGGGTTGGGGAATATTAAGTTCTTTTAAGATTGCGTTGAATAAATCTCTATTTTCCGCCTTGTCAATAGCGTCGCAATCAGTACCTATGATTTTTACACCGCGTTTATGTAAGGGTTCTGCAAGGTTGATAGCCGTTTGTCCGCCGAGCGACGCAATAACGCCTTCGGGGTTTTCAAACTCGACGATATTCATAACGTCTTCGGTAGTAAGCGGTTCAAAGTAGAGTTTATCACTAGTAGTGTAATCGGTCGAAACGGTTTCGGGGTTATTGTTTATGATGATTGATTCATAGCCACAAGTTCTTATGGTGTTTACGGCGTGAACGGTAGAATAGTCAAACTCTACGCCCTGACCGATACGAATAGGACCTGCACCCAAAACGACTGCTTTTTTCTTTGCAGTAAGTATTGAATCGTTCTTGCCCGTATACGACGAATAGAAGTAAGGTATATAAGCGCCACTATGCAAGGTGTCTACCATTCTGAATACGGGTTTAATGTTTTCCGACTTTCTCATAGCGTAAATATCGAGTTCGTTCTTGCCCCACAATTTCGCTATATATTTATCCGAGAAGCCCATAACCTTTGCTTGTTTCAAGGTCTTAACGCAACCGACGTTGTTTTTAACCGTGTTTTCCATGTCAACGATTTTCTTGAACGATTCAAGGAATAACGGGGTTATCATTGTAAGTTTATGGAGTTCTTCTAAACTCATGCCACGACGAATAAGTTCGGTTACGGCAAATATGTTGTCCGACTTAAATTCTTTCAAGTATTCGCAAAGTTCTTCGTTGGTCATTGAATCGAATTTTGCCAGGTGTAAGTGGCATACGCCTATTTCCAAAGAACGAACCGATTTAAGAGTACATTCTTCAAGCGTAGAACCTATACCCATAACCTCACCCGTAGCCTTCATTTGCGTACCCAAAGTGTTGGGCGCAGAAGTAAATTTGTCAAACGGGAATCTTGGGAATTTAGCGACGATATAATCGAGTTTAGGTTCATGAATTGCCGTAGTGCCTGCAACTTCGATTTCGTCAAGCGTCATACCGACGGCTATCTTTGCCGTTACCCTTGCTATGGGGAAACCACTCGCTTTTGATGCAAGCGCCGAAGAACGTGATACACGTGGATTAACTTCGATTAAGAAATATTCGCTAGTGTAAGGATTGAGCGCAAACTGAACGTTACAACCACCTTCAATTTTCAATTCCCTAATAATTTTTATTGCGCTATCGTTAAGCATTTTAAGATCGTGATCGGAAAGTGAAAGAATAGGCGCTACTACCACCGAGTCGCCCGTATGCACGCCTACGGGGTCGATATTTTCCATACCACAAATGGTAATGGCGTTATCAGCCGAGTCGCGCATAACTTCAAATTCGATTTCTTTGTAACCCCTAACACTCTTTTCTATCAAGACTTGGTGCACGGGGGAAAGTTTGAAACCGTTAGTACCTATTTCAATAAGGTCTTGGTCGTTATAAGCAAAACCGCCACCCGTTCCGCCGAGCGTAAATGCAGGGCGCAATACTACGGGATAACCGATTTTGTGCGCTGCGTCGAGCGCTTCTTCTATATTATAAGTTATTTCCGAAGGGATTGTCGGCTCGCCGATAGATTGACACATCTCTTTGAAAAGTTCTCTATCTTCTGCCCTTTCTATGCTTTCGCTATTCGTTCCCAAAAGCGCAACACGGCACTCTTTAAGAACACCTTTCTTTTCAAGTTGAACAGCAAGGTTTAAGCCCGTTTGTCCACCGATACCAGGGACGATCGCGTCGGGACGTTCGTAACGAAGAATCTTTGCGATATATTCAAGCGTCAAAGGTTCCATATAAACCTTATCGGCTATCGTCGTATCCGTCATAATCGTTGCAGGGTTAGAGTTACAAAGTATAACTTCATACCCTTCTTCTTTAAGAGCAAGACAAGCCTGCGTTCCCGCATAGTCGAATTCCGCCGCTTGACCGATTACGATAGGACCTGAACCGATTATAAGAACCTTTTTAATGTCTTTTCTTTTTGCCATAATATGTTTCCCTCCTAAAAGTATTAACCTAAATTATTGTATACGATTTTTCCGTTATACACGGTAAGTAAATTTTCCCCGAAGACTTTAAACCCTTCAAACGGCGTCGCTTTGCCTTGCGACAAAAAATCTTGTGGGTTAATTACGTATTCTTTTTCTAAATCCCAAACGCTAAATCCTTCGTCTATTTGTAAGCCGAAACGCTTTCTAGGATTTACGCTCATTATTTCAACCAACTTTTCCAAAGTGATAATTCCCGTCTTAACAAGGTAAGTATACATTATCGGAAAAGAAGTTTCTAGCCCAACGACACCAAACACGCTACCTTGCAAACCTTTACTCTTTTCTTCCTTAGAGTGCGGTGCGTGGTCGGTTGCTATCATATCTACCGTACCGTCGAGTATACCTTCTATAAGCGCCTTTCTATCTTCTTCACCACGTAGCGGTGGATTCATCTTAAACCTGCCGTCTTCTTGTAAATCTTTATCTGAAAGAACCAGGTAGTGTGGCGCGGTTTCGCAAGTAATATCTACACCTGCTTGTTTAGCCTTTCTAATAGCGTCTACACTACCTTTTGCCGAAACGTGGCAAACGTGGTATCTACAACCCGTCTTCTTTATCAGTTCTATATCACGAACGATAGGCGCCCACTCACTTTCAGAACAAATGCCTTTATGCCCGTGTTCTTTTGCATATTCACCGTCGTGAATATAACCACCGTTCACCAACTTTTCATCTTCACAATGAGCGACTACTATTTTGTCAAGACGCTTGGCATTTTCCATTGCGCTCATCATAAGATTTCCGTCTTGCACGCCTTTGCCGTCATCCGAAAACGCAACTACGTTCTTTGCCATTCCGTCAAGATCGGAAAGAACTTCACCCTTTTGCCCCACCGTTATCGAGCCGTAAGGCAAAACTGCTATCGTTGCGTCCTTTTCTATAATATCCGTTTGGACTTTTAAGTTTTCTACGCTATCGGGAACAGGCTTTAAGTTTGGCATGGTGCAAACTGCGGTAAAACCACCGCGAACTGCCGATGCACACCCTGACTTAATCGTTTCTTTATATGAAAAACCCGGTTCTCTGAAATGCACGTGCACGTCACAAAAACCGGGAAAAATAGCCTTACCTGAAAAATCGAAAACTTTACCTTTAAAATCCGAAGATACTCCGTCCGTAATGGATAATGAGCCGTTAGAAAGTATGGCGTCTGCCTTTATGAACTTTCCGTCAACGTAGATTGACACGTTTTTGAATAAAGCCTTCATAAAACTCCTTATAAAACAAAAACCTTGCCGTATAAGCAAGGTTAAAAGTTCGCACAATTCACGCATGAGTATATCATACGCTATAAAACTAAAAACCTTGTCGACCTCTCTGTGTCGATTTAAAGATTTATCGTGTTATAGAATAACATTTAAATACTTTAAAGTCAAGGTTTTAAGCAATTCATTTTAAATTTAAATTATAAGATTACAATACTTTGGAAAGAAACTCTTTAAGACGTTCGTCTTTGGGATTATCAAAGAACTCCTTAGGATTGTTTTCTTCCTTAATAACGCCTTCGTCAATGAATAAAATTCTTGATGCAACTTCCTTGGCAAACCCGATTTCGTGTGTAACGACAACCATGGTCATACCCTCGTCGGCAAGTTGTTTCATAAGTTCCAAAACTTCACCAACCATTTCGGGATCGAGAGCGCTTGTCGGCTCGTCGAAAAGCATTACTTCGGGTTCCATCGCAAGGGCGCGAATTATTGCTATACGTTGTTTTTGCCCACCTGATAACGTGGACGGATAAACGTTCGCTTTGTCTTCAAGTCCTATGCGTTTAAGAAGTTCCATTGCCTTTTGTTCGGCTTGTTCCTTAGTCTTTAATTTAAGGTTTACGGGCGCTAACGTTAAGTTGCCCATTACCGTAAGATTATTGAATAAGTTAAAGTGTTGGAAAACCATGCCCACTTTTTTGCGAAGTTCGTTTTCGCCAAGCCCGTTCTTTTCCTTAAACTCTTTAATCGCTTTGTTAAATTCTTTGCCTTCGTGCTTTTTAAGAAGTTTTTTTTCAATAATTTCGTCTATAACGGTTTTCTTTAACTCGTCAATCGCACTTGCATCTTTACCTTCCGTAGAAGTGGAACTAATCATTGCCTTAAAGGTTTTAGACTTTTCTATAATGTCGGTATGCAAATATGGATCTACGGCGGTAATCAACTGATCCCTAAACCAAATCTCGCCTGCCGAAGGAATTTCAAGCAAATTCATACAACGAAGGAAAGTGGATTTACCACTCCCCGACGGCCCTATTATAACTACTTTTTCACCCTTTTTTATGTCGTTATCTATACCGTTCAAAACGCTTAAATGACCAAACTTTTTATATAAGTTATCTACCTTTATCATCGTTTGATTATTTTCTATCATTTGCACTTAATCTCCTTTCAATAAGTTTTTGGACGAACGTAAGAATAAGTACGACAACCAAGTAAAGAATAGCAACGCTAAAAATTAACGACATATAGCATCCTGGGACGGCAAGACCTAACTTTTCTGCAACACCAAGCAAGTCTCTAACTTGTCTTCCACCAACCCTTAACGTTATGTAACAAACTACCGAAGTTTCCTTAACTAGAATAATTATCTCGTTAAATATTGTAGGAACAACGACTTTTATTGCTTGCGGAATAATTATTGAAAACATAGTTTTTCTCCACGTAAGTCCTAAACTACGCCCTGCTTCCATTTGTCCTTTGTCTATTGAGTTAATTCCACTACGAATAATTTCCGCCATGTACGCGCCACTATTTATACCAAAAGATATAATCGGCACGATAAGGTTTGTATCGTTAGATTTAAAAGAAACTAAAATAACGCCGTACATAATAAGCAATTGTACAAGCATCGGCGTTCCCCTAATTACCGTAATATAAACGTCTGCAAACTTATCTAATATCTTCATGACAATATTATTCTTCGGTGCAATCTTAATCATTGCTAGTAACACGCCGATTACAAATCCTATTATCAAAGCCGCAAATGCTATTATAAGGGAAATTCCGAGACCTTCAAAAAGAAGACCTCGGACTTCGAAAATATATTTTAATTGATCGTTAAAATTCATTTTATATTCCTAAAATTATTTAATACCGCCACTATGTTTGATAGTGAAATAATCAATTACGCCTTTTTCTATCAAGACGTTCAAAACCTTGTTAACGTCTTCAACAAGTTTCTCTGCTTCAAGGTTGAAATAAAGAACATAGGATTCAGGTTCAGCATCAAGTTCATAGCATTCCAAATTAGGATTGCTTTCAACAATAGCTTGTGCAGGAAGTTTATCAATAACAACAGCACCGATAGCATCACCTATATCGCCACTTGCGATAATTGCATTAGTATAGGTAGAGAAATCAAAATCTTTACCTTCTAATTCACCGTCTACGTGTTTTCCATCATCATCTTCGGTTCCGTTAATAGCATCTTCTACAAGCCAGTTACCAGTAGTACCTTCTTGAACACCGATATTTTTCTTGGTTAAATTTTCAAGTGCACTCAAAGGAAGTTTGCCACCAACTAAGGCGCTATCAAACGTGTCTTTTTCTGCAATTACGTATTGAACAGACGTTGCGTACGAAATAGATGCCAAAGCAATTTTGTCACGTTCGGTATCTTTCGTCATACCTGCGGCACCAACTGCAAGTTTATCTTTTCTAACTTCTTCCAAAATTTGGTCAAATTCAATATCGTTAATTACGATATTATAACCGAGAACTTCACCGATTTCATACATAATATCGATATCTACACCCTTTACTACGCCGTCTTTATCAACGTATTCGTAAGGTGCGAAACCCGAGTTGGTATAAACGTTAAGAGTTTCTTTATCACTGCCACCGCAAGCAGTGAAACCAACACATGCAATACCCATTAGCATTGCGAGAACTAATGTAATAATTCTTTTCATATCTTTTCCTCTTTTGCGCATTTTGCGCTTTTTTATTTTTTTATATTATAGTTTAACTACACACAAAAGTCAAATATATTTGCATTAGTAGCAATTTTTTATACAAAAAGACCGCTTTTACTGAATAAATTTTTGAATAAAAACAAAAAACCGCCCGTTTGGGCGGTGTTTATTAAAAGCCTTTCTTTCTGCCGAGTTCGGTATTGTCTATTTTTCTATCGCGTAAGGTCTTTTCGGGGTTGGGTTTATCCTCGTAGCGATAATCTTCCCCGTGCTTTTTAATATATCTATCAATAACGTTATGCGACGCCACTTGACTGACGGTAGAGTTTACTTGGCGTTGATACTTAAAGAAGTTTGCGCTATCGGGAATATCGTCTATATTTAGCGTAGTTTCCTTATACCCCGTAAGGCGCACGTCTTTCATAACGTTTCTAACGTACTCTTTATTACTTTTCAACTTTAACAACGACGGGAAATCCGAACCGCCAACGAACAGTTGTTCCCACTCTCTACCTTCGTATTTATAAAGCGTATCGACGGCGATTTTAAGGTGCGTTAACTCTTCGGTATAATGCGAAAGCCATATCTTTTTAATTTGCGGATGTGTTTCGTCCATATAACACGAATAATATAGATAACATTCGGTATATTCATGCATAACCCAACTTTCTAACCACGTGCTTGACGGATCCATAAGTGAGCCGTATCCCGTAACGTGTTGTTCTTCTATCATGGCAATCTCGCTATAAAGTCTTCTACCCAAATCCGAGTGATAAAACGAGCCTAGGTTCATATAATAATTCATTGTTTGCTGTTCCGCTGCCGTTATTATCGCCGTATGAAGTCTTGTCAAAAGGTCGTCTTGCCAACAATTTATATAATGGCGAATATCGTCGTTAGGGTGGCGGTGCTCGGAAATGGTAGGACGCCCCGGCATAATCTCGGTATAACCACCGACCAACCTTTCGGCGTGCATGCCCTGTTCCATATCTAAAAGATCCGCATATCTGTACAAGTGATCAAAGTCTTCAAGTAACGCAAAATCTAATTGCGCTTTAACGAAAGGGTTTTTCTCTTTCGACGCCATTTCCGCCGTAAGGTCTACGGCAAGTTGCTCGTAGCCGATAGTGGTTTCTAAAATAGTTTCGTCAATAGGTTTTAGCGCTGAAATTCGTTTTTGTTGTTGCTGTTCTTGACGGCGCACACCTGCAATAATTCTACGAACGTCGTTATTTAAACAATGCCTGTTAAATTGATGCAAAAACCAGGTGGATTCAAACTCGGTGCCGTTCATCAAAATAACACGCGTTTTTGTGTAAGGACCGGTAGTATTCTTGTCATATGGTTTTGGGCAAAGGGCGTTCCATCCCGCATAGGTAATCTTACTATCTTTTGGTAATTCTTTAAATGGATTCATATATATTCTCCTTTTACTTTTTTTGACAATATTATTTCCACTTAAAAAATTTTTAATACATGAAACAAAAAACCGCCCTTAAATAAGAGTGGTTTAGGTTTTAATTTAATTGATTATAGGTTTTTGTTCCTGTTTTTTATGCAACGATAAATCTTTAATTTTTCTCTTCTTCAAGAATTTCCTTGGCGTTACCTGTTCTTTTCTTTTTTAAGTCAAATAAAAACTTAATCAATACTGAAAGTCCTACTGCTAAAACAAACCCTAAAAAGTCGATCATTACGTCGGCGAACGATGCAACTCTATCAGACAGCATTTGTAAGCACTCGTCTATCCCTGCGACCAAAAGTCCTAAACAAAGAATCTCGAATATTCTAATATAACTATATCTTTTAACCAAAACGTATAAAATAAAAATCTCAACGCCTAAAAGCGCAAACTCAAAACCGTGCGCCATATCGCGGAAAACAGATATACTAATAACACCCCTTAACGCGTCGGCACTAGGTTTACCCGCAACGGCTTCGACTACATTCATAGTAGCGTTATATACAAACCCCGATTCTTGCGCCGACCTACTCATATCAAGAAGAGAATTCGCCCAAATAAAACCGAGAGTTAACACTATCAGCACGCTTACTATGATTATTCCGATTTTACGCTTTTTAGTCATAACTTACCTTTTAGATTTTGTTATTAAGTCGCTTAAATATTTTGCCGTTACTTTCTTAAAATCCGATTTCTTAAACCTTACCGCCCAGTTTAGGTCCTTGACCGTACCAGGCTCGTTTACCCTATATTCAGTACCATACAAGAGTAAGTCTTGCATAGGAATTATAAAAAGATTTGCCTTGCATGTAAAGCCTAGAACGATTATTGCCTTTGCAAGAGAAACGTTATCGGTTACTTTTAAGTTTATTCCCTGTGTTTTAAGACTATTACTAACACCGTTTACAAGGTTATTATAATCCCACTCGGAAGAACTTTCTATTAAACCCATAAGCGTATCGTTATCGTGCGTACCCGTATAACACACGTAATTTTCTTGTATATTTTGTGGAAGATAAAGATTATCTTGTTCGCCGTTAAATGCAAACGATAAAATTTTCATACCAGGGTACCCCGTGTAACGCAAAAGTTCCCTTACGCCGTCGTCAATGATGCCTAAATCTTCGGCAATAATTCTATTTTTTGCCACACTTTTATGCACGGCGTCAAAAAGCGCTTGGCTTGGAACTTTCACCCACTCGCCGTTTATTGCGTTTTTAGCGTCAGCGGGAACTTGGTAATATCTATCAAGTCCACGGAAATGGTCTATTCTTACAAAATCGAATATCCTTAAAGCATCTTTAAGTCTTTTAGTCCACCAAGAAAATTCGTCCTTTTCATGCGCCGAATAGTCGTATACGGGATTGCCCCAAAGTTGACCTTCCTTGCAAAAATAGTCAGGCGGAACACCTGCAACGCACGTTGGCAAAAGGCTTTCATCAAGTTTATATATAGACGGGTTTTCCCACACGTCTACACTATCTTTTGCAACGTATAACGGCATATCGCCTAAAATTTTTATACCCTTTGAGTTTGCGTATTTTTTAAGCGCAAACCATTGCGTTTTCGCCTTAAACTGAACGAATTGCCAAAACAAAATTTCATACTTGTTTTCACGCTCAAAACTTAAAAGCGCCTTTTTATCTCTATACTTTAACGGTGCATCCCACTCGTAAAAAGGTTTATAATACGATTTTTCTTTAATAGCCATAAAAAGAGCGTAGTTATGGAACTCTTTACTCTTAACGAATTTTTTAAATTCGGAATCTTCAACGTCAAACCTTGAAAACGCCTTTCTCAAAATAGAAAAATGCCTTTCGTAAACCTTGCCGTAATCAATATACCCGTACTCGCAAACTGCGGTATTTGTTTCTTTTAACGAAACAAGTTTTTCTTGCCTTAAAAAATCCAAACTTATAAAATACGGATTGAACGATTTTGCCGAAATGGACGAATACGGCGAATTACCATAGCCCGTCTGAACAAGTGGCAAAATTTGCCACACCGAACACCCCGTTTGCGCTAAATAATCTACAAAATCATAACTTTCTTTTCCGAAACTTCCTATGCCGTATCTACTCGGCAAAGAAAATATCGGCATAAGCACACCACAACTTCTTTTCATTTGATTATAAATTCGTTTCCTTTTTATTTTCAGTAAAATTCAATTCAACGTCAGAAAAATATAATTCACGCAAATTTTCCGACGGGGTTTTAATGCAAACCAAAACCATATATATAGCGACGATAACGCCTAGAACGGCGGTTATTATCACGGTAACGTTATCCCATTGATTACCGAAAGCAACGTATGATAACAAAAGACCACCCACGTCGTACACGGTGTGCAGGAATATCGCAACAAAAAGGTTTTTAGTAATAAGCATTGATATAGCGCACATAGCGCCGATTAAGAAAGAATACCCCACTTGCAATATCGTAGCGCCAAAACCTGCGCCTGCAAAAAGGTTTATTATATGTATAATGCCGAATATCGCCGAAGATAATGCCACCGACCAAAACACTTGCCACTTGATTTTTCTAAGCACGTAATAGCAAAGCGGAAAAATCAAACCGCGGAACACCACTTCTTCATAAAACCCAACCGATATACAAAACAAAATATATACTAAAAGTTGAGTAGTATCGGCATAAATTTTAACGTTTCCATTTATAACGCCTATAATAGGGAAATTATTGACTGCAACCAAAAGTGCAGGCAAAACTGCAATGATAGAAATAACCGAGCATTTTTGCGTAAACGCCCGATTAAAACGATATTTAAATATAAAATAACCGGCAACAACCGACAGTATAGCCCTAATAGTAGTTTCGGCAAGCAGTTTTATAATTAACGCATCTTTTATAAACCAAGCGAAAAACCAGTCGAGTGGTATTGAAACGCCACCGACTGCAAAAAGTGCGATTATTATTATATGTGATACGGGCGCTTTTAACGCATCCTTTAGCACGGCGTTCACAAAATAAATCCCCCGTCGCACGTAATTACCTGTCCCGTAATAAAATCAGACTTTTCCGAAGCCAAAAAGTATATAAGTTCGGCAATCTCTCTCGGTGAACCTAAACGACCGAGCGGAGTTTCTTCGATAACCGTTTGCAGTTCGTCAGCATTTAGCCTTGAATTCATTTTTGTATCAATAACGCCCGGGCATACGCAGTTTACGTTAACGTTTGACGGTGCAACTTCCTTTGCGAGTGCTTTTGTAAATCCGATAAGCGCCGACTTAACGGTAGAATAAGCCACTTCCATACTCGCCCCGGCAACGCCCCAAATTGACGAAACGTTTACTATCTTTCCCTTTTTACGTTCAATCATTTTATCTAGACAAAGGCGTGAAAGTTTTATCGCCGACTTTAAGTTTACCGATATTTGCCTTTCCCACTCATTATCAGTCGTTTGCGTAAAAAGTTTGTAAAGTCCCGTGCCTGCGTTGTTTACTAAAACGTCTATATGCCCAAAGTTTTTTATTGCGACGTCAAATAAATTTTCCACGTCTTTATCAACACTAAAATCGCTTTTTACCGCAAGAAAATAATCCGAAAGTCCTTTTTCGGCAAGATAATCTTTGAGTTCGGTTATTCCACTCAAATCGTTATTATATTGTCCCACGACGAAATAGCCGTGCTGAATAAAGATTTTTACCGTTTCTTTACCTATACCGCCACTTGCGCCTGTAAGAATAACAGTTTTCAAATAAGTTTCTCCGTTATATAACGATACCCGCAAGAAATTGCGGGCATCAATTAAATTTTTATTAGAATTTTAGCCTTTAACACGTTCCATATATTCGCCCGTTCTGGTGTCAACTCTGATAAGTTCACCTTCTTCAACGAACATAGGTACTTGAAGTCTTGTACCCGTTTCAAGAACGGCTTCTTTGGTAGCGTTGGTAGCGGTGTTACCCTTTACCGAAGGATCAGCCTGCGTTACACGAAGAACTACGAAGTTTTCGCATTCAACCGAGAAAGCAACGCCCTTATAAGATCTAACGATAACGGGATCGTTTTCTTTAATCCACTTCAAAGCGTCTTCTACTTGGTCGTAATTCAACGGAACAAGATTGTATTCTTGGTCCATAAAATAGTAAAGTTCGCCGTCGTTATAAGAATAAGTCATATTCTTGTTTTCGATAGTTGCTTCTTGAACTTTTTCGGTGGGGTTCCAAGTTTTTTCCAAAACTGCGCCGGTTACTACGTTCTTCATTTTGGTTCTTACGAACGCTGCGCCTTTACCGGGTTTTACGTGTTGGAAATCAACTATGGTGAAAATTCCGCTTTCGTATTCAAAAGTTACGCCTTTTCTGAAATCGCCTGCTGATATCATTGTGTTTTTCTCCTTGAAATGTTTTTAACGTTTTGTTTTTTTATTTATTACTTGCCAAGTACGACAAGTTCTTTCCCATCATTAAACAGTCTTTTGGTCACGCCGTCTTTTATGACTACGGTATCTTCTATTCTTATACCGAATTCGCCGTCAAAATATACGCCCGGTTCGACCGTAAACACGGTATTTTCGGTAAGGAACCCTTCGCGTTTTGGTGATAGCGTTGGGGATTCGTGAATTTCAAGCCCTAACCCGTGCCCCAAAGAATGTGTAAAATATTTATCTAACCCGTACTCTTTAAGCACGCCGCTAGCATAATCAAAGGCAGTTTTTAACGAAGTGCCTTCTTTGATATTTTCTTCGGCGAAAACGTTTGCTTTTAGTACCGCCGAATACGTATCTAAAAACTTTTTATCGGGATTACCGTAAAAATACGTTCTTGTAACGTCTGAACAATAACCGTTCACCGTACACCCCGTATCTATAAGCACCGCCATATCGTCTAAAAGCACGGTATCGCCCGTTTCGTGATGCGGTACTGCCGAATTCTTACCGAAAGCGACTATCGTATCAAACGCCATGCCGTCACCACCAAGTTCTATAACCAAACTTTCAAGTCTTTCTTTAACTTGTAATTCGGTAACGCCTTTTACAATAAAGGGCGTAAGCATTGATAGCGCCTTTTCAATTATCGCACAAGCCTTTGAAATATTATCGATTTCTTCTTGCGACTTAACACGGCGAACTGCACTAAGATTTGCCGTCCCGTCCAAAAGTTTTACTTTAAGTTTTTTGTATTCTGCATACTCAGATAAAGTAGTATGTTCAAAATCCAAAAAAAGTTTTTTAATTCTTAAATTTTGAACTACGTCCGCTATCGACTGAATACCTTTATAGCAAACCGTTTGAATACCAGTACCGTCAAGTTTTTCTTTAACGGCGTAAAAATACCTAGCGTCGGCAAAATATACGACGGGCTTTGCTACTAGTAAAACTCCTTCCGCAACGTCTATTCCCGAAAAATAACGCCTATAAAATCTATCGGTCAACAGGTATCCTGTATTCTTGGTTT
>CASDPM010000092.1 GCA_949282465.1 uncultured Bacillota bacterium | reverse complement strand
CAAGTGAAAATATCACTTTGCGTTAGCAAAATATCACTGCGAAAGCAATATAACTTGCCGTTAAGCAAATATAACTAGTGCGTCAGTAATAATCCCTATTACTGACGCACTAAAGCCGTTGTTTTTGTTTTTTAGTGATGACACCCGTGTTTACCGCAACCATGTTCGCCACACTTGTGTTCGTCGTTTCCATGTTCATGGTCATGATGGTTACATTTTACGTTGGGGTTGAATTGTAATTTGTTTTCAAGAAAATCTTGAACGGCTTGGTCGGCATTTCCGCAGACTCCACCGAAGAGTTGTATTCCTACTTGTGCTAACGCCATTTGCGCGCCTGCGCCTATTCCACCACAAATTAGAGCGTCTACTTCATTTTCTTTTAGAAAACTTGATAAAGCACCGTGACCACTACCATTTGTGCCAACAACTTCGCTACTTGTTATTGCGCCATTGTCAATCGTGTAAATTTTGAAATTTTGGCAATGCCCAAAATGTTGATATATTTGACCATTTTCATAAGTTACTGCTATTTTCATTTTAGTTACTCCTTTTTTATAGTATAAACAATTAGTAATTTTTTATCTATATTTATAATGTAACCTTAAAGTTAAATTTTGTCAAGAGAAAAGGCAATCGTAATGATTGCCTTTTGTGTTATGGTTTATATTTTATTATAATTTTTTCAAGTAGTGCTACAATGGAATACATTAAAGCAGCAAGAACGCACAATACAACTGTTGATGCCATAACTAAATCCAACTTAAACACCTGCCCGCCATATACTATTAAATAACCTAAACCTGCTTTTGAAACTAGATATTCGCCCATAATAGAGCCTATCCAAGCCATTCCAACGCTTATTTTTAGCATGCTGATTAGTGTGGGAAAGCTTCCTGGAATAACAAGTTTGGTTAAAATTTGAAACTTATTAGCGCCCATTGATTTGAGAAGTAAAATTTTATTTTTGTCAGTCGCTAAAAATCCGTTTAGCATAGTTATGATTGCGACGATAATTCCGATTATAACCGCCATAAAGATAATAGCTTTACTACCACTTCCGAACCAAACGATTATTATCGGTCCTAACGCGATTTTCGGTAAACTGTTAAGAATCACTATATACGGCTCTAAAACACGCCTTAAACGTTCCGACCACCATAGGGCAAGTGCAATAACGTAACCAAGTCCAACCGCAAGAATAAAGCCTAAAACAGTCTCGTATAAAGTAATCCCTATATGATAAAATAAGTTGTTTTCCGAAACAAGTGTACCTATGGTGTTAAATATTCTTGATGGGCTACTTGATATAAAGGAATCTATCACGTTTATTCTTGCTAGAAATTCCCATAGTCCAAGTCCGAAAACGAGAATTGCAATTCTAAAAAACCAAACCAACCCCGTTTCTCTTTTTGTTTTTTTGATAAATTTTATGTGTTGGGGGGAGAACTGCTTATTGCTTTTCATTAGTTTAACTCCTTCCAAATTTTTTCAAACCAAAGACCAAAATCTGCACTTTCTCTTTTGCGTAGTGGCGACACTCCTTCAATATTCGGCCTATGAAACGATTTAACCTTTGCGGGTCTATCGGTTAAAACAATGATTATGTCAGACATAGATATGGCTTCCGATATATCGTGAGTGACTAAAATAGTAGTTTTTTTCTCGGCTTTTATTATATTGTATACATCGTCGCAAACGCTTAATCTTGTTTGATAATCGAGTGCGGAAAAAGGTTCGTCAAGTAGTAAAAGTTCAGGCTTTGAAGACAAAGTTCTTATTAGCGCAACTCTTTGGCGCATGCCGCCTGATAGTTGGTCGGGGTAGCTTTTCTTAAAATCTTTTAAGCCGTATTTATCTAAAAGCGAAAGCGCGTAGTTAATATTCTCCGGCGTTAATTTTTTTTGAATTTCTAAAGGAAGGAAAACGTTTTTTTCGATTGTGCGCCAAGGGAAGAGTTGGTCTTTTTGTAACATGTAGCCCAAGGCGTTTTTATGCGATACGTTTTCATTTCCGTTAAATAAGATTTTACCAGACGTTGGTTTAATTAACCCAGCAATTAAAGAAAGTATCGTAGTTTTACCGCATCCTGATGGACCGATTATTGAAATAAACTCGCCGTCATTACAGTCGAAACTTAAATCTTTTATTGCGGTTATCTCGTCGGTCATTGTTTGATAGGTAAGTGAAACGTTTTTTATTTCCAAAAGTTTTTTCATGTTTTTATCCGCCGTAAAAATTTATTTATTAACCGAAAACTTCCTTGGCAAGAGTGTTGTTTACTAGATTATTAAAAGGCACTCTTTCTGTAAGTTCGCCTGCGTTTGACATTATATCTTGAAGTCTATTAAAACTTGCTTCGGTTGCTTGTAAATCAGTTTTCCAAGCATCAATATTTTTATAACTCTTTATTGACGTTTCGATGGAACTTATCGTGGTGTTTGGGAATTGCTTTACAATTGCTTCTGCAATTTGCTTTTCCGTGCTTGTGGACATAAATTTATGCGCTTTTTTCAATGCTTTCAAAAATGATTTAAGTGTTTCGGTGTTGTTTTCTATATAACTATTAAGTGCTATAAAAGACGTGTATGGGATTTCGCCACCTTGTGCGCCAACACTTGCTACAATATGCCATTTTCCTTCCTTTTCGTATTCAGACGCCGTGGGTTCAAATACCGTACAGTAATCGGCGGTATTATTTAAAAATGCGCTAGTCATAAGGTTGAATTGAACGTCAAAATTTAACGTGTAATCAACACCTATGTTCAAATCAAGTTCTTTAAGTATAAATTCAAAGGTCATTGCGGGAACGCCACCTTTTCTTCCGGCTAGAATTTCTTTGCCTTGTAAATCAGTCCATTGAAAGTTGGGCTCTTCCTTTCTAGAACCCAAAAAAGCACCTTCTTTTTGTGTTAATTGTCCAAAAACTTTTGGTTTATCAACTTTGTCTTGGTTTTGAACGTAAATTACCGTTTCGGGCCCCATTAAACCTATTTGAGCCGTACCTGAAAGTACCGCGGTCATTGATTTGTCAGCGCCACCACCGTTGGTAAGATTAATTTTTAATCCTTCTTCTTCAAAGTATCCGTTTTCCATGGCAACGTAGAGTGGAGCGTAGAAAACCGAATGCGTAACTTCGTTAAGTTCTAAAACTTTCAAATCGCCGTCCTTATTACCGCACGCCGAAACGGGTGCAACGAAAAGAAGGCAAGATAAAATCAGCGTTATAATTCTTTTCATATAATTTCTCCTTTCTTTTATTTGTCTTGAATTTTGATAGATAAAATTTTTCGACAGTTATAATAATTATCATATGAAAACCAAATTATATTTGACAATCTTATTTTTATAAAGTATAATCTTATGGTACGATAAAAGGAGAAATTCGCCTTATGGATATGGCAAAAACTTACAATCCTTCGGAGTTTGAGAAGGATATTTATACCGAGTGGGAACAAAAGGGCTATTTTACTGCGCATGTTGATGCTAATAAACTGCCTTTCACTATTGTTATACCGCCACCCAACATTACGGGGCAACTTCATATGGGGCACGCTTTGGACGAAACTTTGCAAGATACCTTAATTCGTTTTAAGAGAATGCAGGGTTATAGTGCTTTATGGCTTCCTGGAACTGATCACGCGTCAATTGCAACCGAAGTTAAAATCGTTGAGCAAATGGCAAAAGAAGGACTAACTAAAAAAGACGTTGGTCGTGACGGGTTCTTGGAAAGGGCTTGGGATTGGAAAGAAAAATACGGCGGAAGAATTATTGAACAATTAAAACTTTTAGGTTCTTCTTGCGACTGGTCGCGTCTTGCATTTACAATGGACGAAAGATGTTCGAAAGCTGTAAAAGAAGTGTTTGTTAACCTTTATAATAAAGGTCTTATTTACCGTGGCGATAGAATTATTAACTGGTGTCCCGACTGTAAAACTGCGTTATCTGATGCGGAAGTTGAATACGTAGAAGAAGATAGTAGTTTATGGTATATTAAATATGCTGTAAAAGATAGCGATAGATTTGTCACCGTTGCTACTTCTCGTCCAGAAACCATGCTTGGCGATACGGCGGTTGCAGTAAACCCAAAAGATAAAAGGTATGCAGATTTAATAGGCAAAACGCTTATTTTACCTATTGTTAATAAAGAAATTCCTATCGTTGCCGATGAATACGTTGAACTTGAATTTGGTACGGGTGCAGTTAAAATTACGCCTGCGCACGACCCGAACGACTTTGAAGTTGGTTTAAGACATAGTCTTGAAGTTATAAGAGTTATGGCTGACGACGGAAAAATGAACGAAAATGCTGGGAAATATAAAGGCATGCCGTCAATGGAATGTAGGGACAAAATCGTTGAAGAACTAAAAGAACTTGGCGTTTTAGAAAAAATTGAGCCCTTGCATCATAACGTTGGGCATTGTTATAGGTGTAATCATACGGTTGAGCCTATCGTTTCAAAACAATGGTTTGTTAAAATGCAACCTTTGGCAGAACCCGCTATTGACGTTGTTCGTAAAAAGAGTGTGAAATTTACTCCCGATAGATTTTCTAAAATATATTTTAACTGGATGGAAAACATTAAAGACTGGTGTATTTCCCGTCAGTTGTGGTGGGGACATAGAATTCCTGCATATTACTGCGAAGATTGCGGTGAAATGATGATATCGAAAGACGACGTTAAAGTTTGTTCAAAGTGCGGTAGCAATAAAATTAAGCAAGATGAAGACGTTCTTGATACTTGGTTCTCTTCTGCGCTTTGGCCGTTCTCTACGCTTGGTTATCCCGAGATGACCGAAGATTTGAAATATTTTTACCCGACAGACGTTTTAGTTACCGGTTACGATATTATTTTCTTCTGGGTTGCAAGAATGATCTTCTCTGGCCTTGAACATATGAAACGTATTCCGTTTAAGGACGTTTTAATTCACGGACTTGTTCGTGACTCGCAGGGCAGAAAGATGAGTAAATCGCTCGGTAATGGTATTGATCCGACTGAAATTATTGCTAAATACGGCGCAGATACTTTAAGATTTTCTTTGATTAACGGTGTTGCGGCAGGTAGTGATATGAGATTTTCCGACGAGAAAATCGAAGGCGCTAGAAACTTTATGAATAAAATTTGGAACGCTTCTCGTTTCGTGCTTATGAACGCTGATGGAAAGAAGATTTCCGACATTAAGGATTGTAAGTTAAATTCTGCCGATAAGTGGATTATAACAAAACTGAATAAGACGGTTAGAGAAGTAACCGTAAATATGGAAAAATATGAAATGGGTGTTGCCCTTGCAAATCTTTATGATTTTGTATGGAACGATTTCTGCGACTGGTATATCGAACTTACTAAGCCTGTTTTGTATGGTGAAGACGACGCGAAGAGAAACGATACTGTAAGTGTTTTGGTATACGTGCTTAAAAATATTCTTAAACTCTTACATCCGTTTATTCCGTTTATTACCGAAAAAATTTATAAGAGTATTCCTGGTGTTGACGAAACGATTATGTTGTCGGACTTCCCAAGATATAATTCTAAACTTAATTATTCGGCAAGTGTAAAAGATATTGAGCCTGTAAAAGAAATTATTAAAACCGTTAGAAACATAAAGGCGAAAGTTGGCGCTGCTCCGTCTAAAAAAGTAACCCTTTACGTTAAAACGGAAAATAAAAAGCACATAAAAAACGGCACAGTTTATATTCTTAAACTTGCCGGTGTTGAAAAGATTGAGTTTATTGAAGATAAGAACGTTCTTGACGAGAAGGTAATTTCACAAGTAATTGACGGGGCAGAACTTTTTATTCCGCTTGGCGAACTTGTCGACCTTGCAAAAGAACTTGAAAGAATTCAAGGTGAAATTAATACCGTTGAAAATGAGATTGCGAGAGCAAGCAGTAAACTATCAAATAACGGATTCTTGGAAAAAGCACCCAAAGCGCTTGTTGATAGTGAACGAGCAAAACTAAATAAGTATTTAGAAATGAGAAAGAAACTCGTTGCGCAACTCAAAGATTTAAAGGGTTAAAATAAAATCCTTTAATTCATTTGTATTATCATTAAATAAAAAAGTTTTTATTCCGAACCTTGCGGCTCCCGCAAGGTTCGTTTTCATGTCGTCAATAAATAAACATTCATTTGGATTTAACGAGTATTTGTCTAATATATATTGATATATTTCTGGACTTGGTTTCATTATTTTGATAGGCGCAGAATAAACTATTCCGTCAAAATATTTTAAAATTTCAAATTTGTTTTCTCTTTCAATAAAGTGTGTGGTCATGTTGGAAAGAATATATAATTTATATCCACGGTTTTTTAAGTCTTTTACAAGTTCAGTAATGCCGTCGGTATAAATCATGTAATCTTCCCAAGTGGTAAGAAGGCCTTTTGCTACGTAATGTAATCTTTCAGGAAGAACGTCTAAAACCGATTGTAAATGCTCGGCTGGGGTAAGAGTATTGTCGTCCATTTTTTCCCAGTCCTTAAAAATAACTTGTTTAAGATAATCGTATTCTTCGCCTTGATAAAAATGGCTTAATAAATAATCTCTGTTAAATCCTAGTAGAACGTTGCCTATATCAAATATAATATTCTTTATCATTTCCAAAATCCTTATACGTGTTATTAATATTGTATGATAAATAAATATAAAAGTCAAACGGTTGTGAAATTTGTCGTTTTTATTTAAAAATACAATAAATACATATATTTTTGCCACGTTGTGTATTGACAAAAAATGGTATTTGTATTATTATATATTATATTAAATAATTAATATTGACCGGAGGATAAAAACATGGGTTACAAAGACGCTCAATGGCGTAAAAGTATGGAACTTAAACTTGACTACAATAATATGATGGTAGATTATATCGGTGAAGAACAGGGCTTTACAGCAAAAGATTTTGCCGATAATAAAAAGGTAATTGCTAGTGCATTTAATACCGTGTCTGAAAATAAAGGAAAGGGTATGATGGGCTGGACGGAACTTCCTTTTAATCAAAAAGATATTGTTGCTGATATTCTTGCTACCGCAAAAGATATAAAGAAAAAGTTTGATAATTTTGTCGTTCTTGGTATCGGTGGTTCGGCTTTGGGCCCGATTGCCGTTTTCCAAGCGCTTTGTCATTTAAGACATAACGAACTTCCTAAATCAAAGAGAAAAGCACCGAAACTTTACGTAGAAGATAACGTAGATCCTGAAAGAATGACTGCACTTTTAGACGTAATAGATATAAATAAAACTATGTTCAACGTTGTTACAAAGAGTGGCGCAACGAGTGAAACTATGTCGCAATATCTTATCATTATGGATATTCTTAAAAAGAAACTTGGTGATAAAGCAAAAGACCACATGATAGCAACAACTTCTGAAAGCAAGGGTAACTTAATTAAGATTGCCAAAGAAGAAGGACTTAAAACTTTCTATATTCCTGATGGTGTTGGTGGAAGATTTTCTGAACTTTGTCCTGTTGGGCTTCTTCCCGCCGCAGTCGTCGGCATTGACATTAAACAACTTCTTGCAGGCGCTGCACATATGGACAAGATTTGTAGAAGTAAAGATATTAAGAAAAACCCTGCGCTTATTTCGGCTTTCTTAGAATATCTTGCAATGCAAAGAGGCAAAAATATTTCAGTTATGATGCCTTATGCTGATAGCCTTAAATATATTGCCGACTGGTATTGCCAACTTTGGGGCGAAAGTCTTGGTAAGGCTGTTGATAATGAGGGAAATTACGTTTACGTTGGACAAACTCCCGTTAAGGCTTTGGGCGTTACCGATCAACACTCGCAAGTTCAATTGTATAGAGAAGGACCTTTTGATAAGGTTATAACCATTATAGCAGTTGAAAATTTCCGTTCAACAGTAAATATCAGTAAAGGTTGCGAAAATATTCCTGACGTTTCCTTCCTTTGCGATCATACAATGAACGAACTTATCAATGCTGAAAGAGAAGCAACTGAATATGCTCTTACTACTGCAAAGAGATTAAACTACACGATTACCTTACCCGAAGTTAACGCATTTACTATCGGTGAATTACTTTATATGTTTGAAATGGAAACTGCATATGCAGGCGCTATGCTCAACATAAACACCTTTAACCAACCGGGTGTGGAAGGCGGTAAAAACGCTACTTACGCATTGTTGGGTAGACGTGGTTATGAAGAAACTAAAAAGGAAATGGATAACGCACCTAAAAAGAATCCCGATTATATTTGCTAATGGTGAATAAATGATTAATAAATCCAAGACTATAACAAACGATAATGAATTGCCGAAGTATTTGTTTCATCAAGGAACGAATTATAGCGCCTATGATTATATGGGCGCTCATTTCGGTATTGTGGATAACAAGCAGGGCGTTTGGTTTAGAACGTGGGCTCCAAATGCCAACTCAGTTTCCGTTTGTGGCGATTTTAACGGATGGGACGTTAACGCTAACGTCATGAAAAGAGTTTCTGACGGCGGAATTTACGAGATTTTTATTGAAGACATTAAAGTTTTTGATAGTTATAAATTTGCAGTAACGAATAATGGCAATACTATTTTTAAAGCCGATCCGTATGCTTTTCATTCGGAAACACCTTCGGGCACGGCGTCCAAGGTTTACGACCTTAATTCTTACGTTTGGGGCGACGCGGATTTTATAAATAAACGTTCGGCGCCTTATGATAAACCGATTAATATTTACGAAGTTAATTTGGCGTCTTGGAAAAAGCATAAAAACGGTGATTATTACACTTACCGTGAATATGCGAAAGAACTTGTTGATTACGTGCTAGATATGGGCTATACGCATATAGAGTTTATGCCTTTATCTGAATATCCGTTCGACGGGTCGTGGGGGTATCAAGTAACGGGGTATTATTCAATTACTTCGCGTTTTGGCACGCCCGACGATTTTATGTTTTTAATTGATACTTGTCATCAAAATGGTATTTCCGTAATACTAGACTGGGTGCCTGCGCATTTTCCAAAAGATATGCACGGGCTCTATGAATTTGACGGCACTTGTTGCTATGAAAATCAAGGTTGGGACAGAAAGGAAAATAGAACTTGGGGAACAAGATTATTCGACTTGGGTCGCACCGAAGTTCAAAGTTTCTTGGTGTCAAACGCATTGTTTTTGCTTGATAAATTCCATATCGACGGATTGCGTGTGGATGCTGTTGCGTCTATGCTTTATCTCGATTATGATAGGGAGCCTGGCCAATGGATTCCTAACGTATACGGTGGTAACCACAACCTTGAAGCGATTGCTTTTTTTAAGAAATTAAATACCGCCGTTTTTGAAAGGTTTCCTTTTGCGCTGATGATTGCCGAAGAATCAACGGCGTTTTCAATGATTACAAAACCAGCAAGCGTAGGTGGACTTGGTTTTAACTATAAGTGGAACATGGGTTGGATGAACGACGTTTTGGATTATATGAAATGTGATCCATATTTTCGCTCGGGTTGTCATGACAAGATGACTTTTTCTATGTTTTACGCTTTTAGTGAAAACTTTATTTTGCCTTTATCTCATGATGAAGTTGTTCATGGTAAAAAATCCTTGCTTGATAAAATGCCGGGTGAAATTCCCGTAAAGTTTGCAAATCTTCGTACCTTTATGGCATATATGTTTGCTCACCCTGGAAAAAAACTTTCGTTTATGGGAAACGAATACGGTCAATTTAAGGAATGGGATTACAAAGAAGGTTTAGAATTTTTTATGTTAAAATTTAAGTTGCACAAACAACTTTTAGGTTTTAACAAAAAAATCAATAATATATATAAAACGACACCTGCGTTATTTGAGATAGAAAATTCTTGGGACGGATTTAACTGGATTTCGGCAGACGAAAGAGATAATAACGTTATATCGTTTGAAAGAATAGATAAAAACGGAAACGTTTTAGTTGCGGTGTTTAATTTTTCGGGCAAAGATTTTCCTGAATATAATCTTGGTGTTGAAAAGGGGAAATATAAATTGATACTTAATACTGACAATAAAAGATTTGGTGGGGACGGCGTCAGTAGGAAAAGGGTTTATAAAACAAAAAATATATTCGCGCACAATAGGAATACTTCAATTTTATTGAATTTGCCAAAATTTAGCGGAATGTATCTTATAAAAACGTTATAGTTATAATTTTAAGGAGTTATATATGATAAGGAAGAAAAAATGTGTGGCAATGCTTTTAGCAGGAGGACAAGGTAGTAGGTTGTACGCTTTGACAAACAATATCGCTAAACCAGCGGTATCTTTTGGTGGAAAGTATAGAATTATCGACTTTCCTTTGTCAAACTGTGTGAACTCGGGAATTGATACGGTAGGTGTTTTAACTCAATATCAACCGTTAATTCTTAACGACTATATCGGAAACGGTCAACCTTGGGATTTAGATAGAACGTTTGGTGGTGTACATATACTTTCACCATATCAAGGTAAACATTCATCCGACTGGTATAAAGGTACTGCAAACGCTATTTATCAAAATATGCATTTTATAAAACAGTTTAATCCTGATTACGTTCTTATTTTGTCGGGCGACCATATTTATAAAATGAATTATGCAACAATGCTTAATTATCATATACTTAACGGCGCAGATTGTACGATAGCCGCTATTGACGTTCCTATTGAAGAAGCATCAAGGTTTGGTATTCTTAACACTAATCCCGACGGTACTATTTATGAGTTTGAAGAAAAACCTAAAAAACCGAAGTCAACTTTGGCATCAATGGGCATATATATTTTCTCGGCGCAAAAACTCTATAAATATCTTGAAGAAGACAGTATGAATGAAAAATCTAATAACGACTTTGGTAAGGATATTTTACCCAAAATGCTTGCGGATGGCGAGAAAATGATGGCTTACAGTTTTAGCGGTTACTGGAAAGACGTTGGAACGATTGATTCGCTTTACGAAGCGAATATGGACTTACTCGGCGATACGCCTTGTTTTGACGTTACTGATACGTCTTGGAAAATTCATTCTAGAAGTCCACTTGCACCACCACACCATATAGGTGAAACGGGAAAAGTTAATAATAGTATAGTTATGTCAGGCTGTGAAATTGATGGCACGGTTGAAAATTCCGTCCTTGCAAGTTCGGTTATCGTTAAAAAAGGCGCTACTGTAAAAAATAGTATAATTATGGCAGACGTTGTTATTGAAGAAGGCGCTCAAATAGAGTACTCTATTATTGATGAAAATACCGTTATCAATGCAGGCTCTAAAATAGGTGAACCGAAAGAAAATGGCAAGGGGATTGCCGTACTTAGTAGAAATATTTCGGTTGCTGAAAATTCGGTTATCGAGGGCGGGGCAATGATTGATAAAGACGTAGTTAAGGGGGAAAACTAATATGAGAGCAGTAGGTATAATATTTTCAAATATTCACGATCATAAAGTTCCTGAACTTGCGCGTATTAGAACTCTCGGTTCAATTCCGTTTGCAGGCAGGTATAGACTTATAGACTTTCCCTTGTCGAATATGGTCAACTCTGGAATAGATACAGTTGGTATTATAACGAAAAGTAACTATCAATCTTTAATGGACCACGTTGGTAGTGGTAAAGACTGGGATTTGGCAAGAAAAGACGGTGGTGTTATTATGCTTCCACCCTTTGGAGATTTAGGAAGCGATAGCCTTTATACGTCAAGACTTGAAGCGCTTAAAGGGGTAACAAACTTTCTTTTCCGCGCTGACGAAGAATACGTCGTTATGACCGACTGTGATAACGTATGTAGAATCAATTATAACGACGTTATTGAAAGCCATATTCGCAATCACGCTGATATTACTTTGGTTTATAAGCACGTTGAAAGTTCTGAAAGTGATGCAATCGTTACTGATTTTAAGTTGAAAGACGGTAGAATTGTTGGCGTAAATAAGAATATTCCTGTTAACAATGGTAATCTTAACGTATTTATAAATATATTCGTTATGAAGAAATCTTTATTGCAAAATATAGTTATGGACAGTATTTCTCATAATAAACATCATTTTATGGCGGACGTTATATCTGAAAATCTTGATAGTCTTAAAATTATGGGTTACGAACATAAAGGCTTTTATGCCGGTATCACTTCGTTGCAAGCTTATTATGATAGCAATTTGCGTGTTCTTGATATGAAAAACCGTAACGAACTTTTTGGTGATAGAAGTGTATTTACCAAGGTTAGAGATTCAGCGCCTACTAAATATGGCAACAGCGCCATAGTTAAAAACTCTATGATTGCCGACGGTTGCATAATCGAAGGTGAAGTAGAAAACAGTATTATTTTTAGAAACGTTAAGGTCGCAAGGGGTGCAGTCGTTAAGAATAGTATAATTATGCAAAATACTATTTTAGGTGAAAATTGTACGCTTAACTGTATAATAACCGATAAAAACGTAGTTATAAGAGATAAGAAGATTTTATCAGGGAGCGAAAATCATCCTTTCTATATTGGAAAAGGAATTATGGTTTAAAGGAGTGTTTTTATGGCAACAACTAAAAAGAAAACTACTACAAGCAAAACTACTACAAGCAAAACTACTACAAGCAAAACCGCTACGAAAAAAACTGAAAAATTGCCAAAGATAAAATTTACCGAAAGGAAAAAGATTATATTCTTAGGCTCGGAAGCTGCGCCTTTTATTGCGACGGGTGGTCTTGCGGACGTTCTTGGCTCGCTGCCCAAAGCGTTAGCAAAGAATAAAAATAACGACGTTAGTGTTATTTTGCCATTATATTCGGCAGTTAATCAAGAATTAAGGGCAAAGTTTACTTTTATGACTAGTTTTAACGTATCAGTTGGTTGGCGTTGGCAATATGCGGGAGTATTTAAATACGTTTATCAAGGCGTTACTTTCTATTTTATAGATAACGAATATTATTTTAAGAGAGAAGGGAATATTTACGGATTTTATGATGATGGTGAAAGGTTTGCTTTCTTTTCACGCGCTTGTCTTGATACAATTGCAAGACTTAATATTTATCCTGATATTTTACATTGTAATGATTGGCAGACCGCTGGCTCTATAATATATTTGAAGGGGATGTATTACGGGGATGAAAATTTTAGAAAAATAAAAAGCGTGTTCACTATTCATAATATTGAATATCAAGGTATATTCGGTATGGACACTTTCGAAAGTCTTTTCGGTTTTTCGGCAAATTTAAGACAATTAGTTGAGTTTGACGGAAACGTAAACCTTATGAAAGGCGCAATTGAAATGTCTGATATAGTTTCTACCGTTAGCCCAACTTATGCGAAAGAAATAAAATATTCTTTCTTTGCGCATGGTTTAGAAAATATTATTAAAAGAAACGAGCAGAAAATATATGGCATCTTAAACGGGATTGATATTGATTATTATAATCCCGAAACGGATAAATTTTTGTTCAAAAATTATACTGCGGAAGACGTTTCTGGTAAGGCGATTTGTAAGGCAGAACTTCAAAAGATGTTGAATTTGCCCGTTCGAGAAGACGTTCCGATTATTGCTGTGATTTCAAGACTTGTATCGCATAAAGGATTAGACTTGATCCGTTCAACAATTGAAAGTCTTTTGTCACAAGACGTTCAGGTTGTTATTCTTGGAAAGGGTGAAATTGTGTATGAGAATTTCTTTACACATATATCGGCAAATTATAAAGGCAAATGCGCAACGGTTATAGCGTTTAATCAAGATTTGTCTAGAAAAATTTATTCGGGCGCGGATATTTTTCTTATGCCATCCAAAATGGAACCCTGTGGTCTTTCGCAAATGATTGCAAGTCGTTATGGTACTGTTGCAATCGTTCGTGAAACGGGTGGGCTTAACGATAGCATTAAGCCTTACACAGGTTCGGAAGGAAATGGATTTACTTTCCACGACTATAATGCGCACGATATGCTTTATACGATAAATGAAGCAATTAGAACTTACAAAGACAAAAATGTTTGGAAAGACGTTCAGTATAGAGCGATGACTACTGATTTTTCTTGGAAAGTTCAAGCTGGGGAATATGAGAGTTTATATAAAAAATAAACAAGACAGGAGATTAAGATGAACATGACGGAAAAAGAAGCACTTTCATTAATTAAAAGCAAATTATCTAAATATTTTGGCGTAACACCAAAAGAAGCGTCGAGAGAACAAATTTACAAAGCAGTTGTAATGAGTATTAGAGATATTTTGCTAGAAAAAAGGAGTGCATTCAACAAAAAATACCGCACGCAAGGTGGTAAAAGAGTATACTATCTTTGTATGGAATTTTTGCTTGGTCAGTCGCTTAAAAACAACGCTTATAATTTAAGTGTTTCGGACGTGTTTGATAGCGCGTTAAAAAGCGAATTTGATTGCAGTTTAGAAGATCTTTACGAGTTAGAACCTGACGCAGGTTTGGGTAACGGTGGCTTGGGTCGTCTTGCTGCATGCTTTATGGACGCTTTGGCAAGCCAAAATTACCCCGCAATGGGATATTCAATAAGATACGAATACGGCTTATTTAAACAAAAAATAGTTGACGGTTGGCAAATGGAATTACCAGATATTTGGTTGCCGGGTGGGGAAGTTTGGCTTACCCAACGTCTTGATAAAACCTTTAAGGTGAAATTTGACGGTTGGATAAGAGAAAACTGGACCGAACGTGGCTTAAACGTTGAGCACGCCGACGCAAAAGAGGTAGAAGCGGTTGCCTACGATATGATGATATCTGGAAAAGATAGCGAAGCCGTTTCAGTTTTACGTTTGTGGAGAGCACAAAATATTCATAACTTCGATATGAAGACCTTTTCGCAAGGTGATTATATGAGAAGTATGCAGGAAGATAGCGAGGCTGAACTTATTTCAAAGGTTTTGTATCCGTCTGACAACCACTTTGAAGGTAAATCTTTGAGATTAAAACAACAGTATTTGCTTGTTTCCGCATCTTTACAAGATATAATTCAAGATCATAAAAAGAGATACGGTAGTCTTGATACGCTTCCTGATAAAGCGGCTATTCATATTAACGATACACATCCTGCACTTTGTATTCCTGAACTCATGAGAATACTTATTGATGAAAATGGTTATTCATGGGATCACGCTTGGAGTATTGTAACTAGAACGGTTGCTTATACGAACCATACCGTTATGAGTGAAGCACTTGAAAAATGGAGCGAAGATCTTATTCAAAGACGTTTGCCTAGAATTTATATGATTTTGAAGGAAATCAACCAACGTTTCTGTGGTGAAATGTGGGATAAATTCCCTGGTGACTGGGACAAAATTGATCGCATGAGCATATTCTCGCATAGTCAAATAAAAATGGCTAATTTGTGTGTTGTTGCATCACACAAGGTTAACGGCGTGTCGGCACTTCATAGCGATATAATTAAAAAGAGTATTTTTAAAGATTTTAACGACGTATATCCCGATAAGTTTACAAACGTTACAAATGGTATAGCACATAGGCGTTGGCTTTGTCAGTCGAACCCAGAACTTTGTGGGCTACTTAACGACTGTATCGGTGATGGCTACGTTATGGACGGCGCAAAACTTATTGATTTTAAGAAGTTTGAAGATGATAAGACCGTTCTTAAAAAACTAAACGAAATTAAACGTGTTAAAAAATTGCAATTTTGCGATTACGTTAAAAAAAGACAGGGTATTATATTAAATCCCGATTCGGTCTTTGACGTTCAAGCAAAGAGAATGCACGAATATAAACGTCAACTTCTTAATGCTTTGTATATTATTTCACTATACAACGATCTTAAAGAAAATCCTGATTTGCCTATGGCACCGAAGACGTTTATTTTTGGTGCAAAAGCGGCGCCGGGATATTACTTTGCTAAGCAAATAATTAAACTTATTTGTTGTTTGAGTGAAGATATACGCAAAAACCCTAAAATCAACGAAAAGTTAAACGTTGTTTATATGGAAGATTACTGTGTTTCAATGGCGGAAAAACTTATGCCAGCAACTGAAATTAGCGAACAAATTTCGCAAGCGGGTAAAGAGGCTAGTGGAACGGGCAATATGAAGTTCATGATAAACGGCGCGTTGACTATCGGTACGCTTGACGGCGCTAACGTTGAAATGAGAGATGCTTGCGGTGACGAAAATATCTTTATTTTTGGACTTACGGCAAAAGAAGTTGATATGCTTTGGAAACAAGGTTATAATTCTTCGGCATTCTATACTGACAATAGGAAACTTGAAAAGGTTATTGATGCATTAAATCAAGGCTTTAACGGTGTATCATTTGCAGATATTTCAAGATATTTGCTTACGGGCAGTCCTATTGCTGACCCGTATATGTGTCTTGCTGACTTTGGTGCATTTTGCGATATTCATGCGAAAGCAGATAAGGTTTATAAAGATAAACTTTTATGGGCAAAGAAATCTCTTAATAATATTGCAACTGCTGGTATTTTTGCTAGTGATAGAAGTATTAGGGAATATGCCGATAATATTTGGGGAATGAAAAGGATAAAATAATTTTTAATGACTTACTTTAATCCACTCGATAAATTTTATAAAAGTCAAATAGGCGCGATAAAATCGCAAACTAAAATAACGTTCAGAGTCAAAGGTGATTTTGACTCTGTCGTTTTTGTTTGCCGAAATGACGAAACAAACGTTGTTATTAGGCAACCTATGACTTTTATTGACGGGGCATTTACTGTTTCGCTTGAATTTGAACATGGACTTTACTGGTATTATTTTGACCTTTGTAACGGAGAATTTATCGGTTTAGGGGGTGATTATAGTGGTATTGTAACTTCTAATCCTGAAAATTTTCAACTTTCAGTATTTGAAAGTGAATATCAAGTTCCAGAGTGGCTTAAAGGTGGTTTAATATATCAAATTTTCCCTGATAGATTTTTTTCTTATGATAAAAATAAAACTATCGGTGAAGGTAAAATTTTACATGAAAAATGGGGCGAAACACCTATTTATAGACCTAATGAAAAAGGCAAAATTATCAATAACGACTTTTTCGGTGGTGATTTTAAGGGTATTATAGAAAAATTGCCTTATATTAAAAGTCTTGGAACAACTGTCATATATCTAAATCCTATTTTCAAAGCGTATTCTAATCACCGTTACGACACGGGGAATTATATGGAAGTTGATCCGTTGCTTGGAACGGAGGAAGACTTTAAACTGCTTATAAACAAAGCGTCCGATTGTGGAATAAAAATCGTTTTAGACGGTGTTTTTAATCATACGGGTGACGACAGTTTATACTTTAATAAATATGGTCGTTATGGAGATGACGGCGCTTTTTGTAATCCTAACTCAAAATATCGTAGTTGGTTTAAGTTTACTGATTACCCAAATACATACGAGTCGTGGTGGGGAATTACAACGTTGCCTGCTACCGATAAAAATAATCTTGAATATATAGATTATATTACAGGTAAAAACGGCGTTATAGAAAAATATACTGCACTTGGTGTTGGTGGTTGGCGTTTAGACGTTGTTGACGAACTTCCCGAACATTTTGTAAGGGCTATAAGAAAAGCAGTTAAAAATGTAAATCCTGACGCTGTTATTATAGGTGAAGTTTGGGAAGATGCGTCGAATAAGATTGCATATGGTGTAAGACGTAAATATTTTCAAGGAAAAGAACTTGATTCAGTAATGAATTACCCCTTGAAAAATGCTATTCTCGATTTTGTTACGACCGGTAACGTTAAAACACTTTCTCACACGATAAAAGAACAAATCGACCATTATCCAAAAATGGTTTTAGATAGTTTAATGAATTTGTTATCGACGCACGACACGTTTAGACTTTTGTCGGCTTTAAGTGGTGTTGACGCTACTTTAATGACAAAGGATGAAATGGTAAAGTGTATTCTTGATGGCGTTGATTTAGAAAAGGCAATTTTTAAATTAAAGGTTGCAACACTTTTACAGTTTACTTTGTGTGGTGTGCCTAGTATCTATTACGGCGACGAAATAGGAATGCAAGGTTTTAAGGATCCACTTAATCGTGGTTGTTTTCCGTGGGGAAATGAAAATCAAGAGATTTTATCTTGGTACAAACTTTTGTCTAGTATTAGAACTAATTATTCGGTTTTCTCTGACGGGGAATTTGTTGAGGAATACTCTTCGAACGGCGTTTTTGCGTTTAAACGATTTGACAAAAATGCCGAAGTTATGATTTTTATAAATATTTCTGATAAAACAGTTTATGCTGAATTTAATGGAACGGTTAAAGATTTGTTAACGGAAAACGTTTATAGTAATAATATGGAATTTTCACCAAACACGTTTGCTGTTCTTGTTTGTGAAAAATATTTTGAAATTAGTTGACTTAAAAGGTTTATAGTGTTATTATATTATATATAAATATCTAAACCGAAGATGTAAAGTAGTAAATAAGGTTTAAGTTTTCAGAGAGCCCACGGTTGGTGTGAGTGGGTAAACTGCTTTATTGAATGGATTACTGAGGGTGGCGGTGAATTTTAGTAGCCGTTGACGTGGGGTCGCACGTTATAGCGACAAGGTATGATAGTACCTTATAGAGGCAGTTTTTTACTGTAAAAATGGGTGGCAACACGGTGAATTCGTCCCATACGGATTTATCGTGTTTTTATTTTTTTTAGGAGGAATTAAAATGGAAGAAAAAGTTATACCTACAAAGTTGTTGTTAGATGAAAGTGAGTTGCCAAAGTGCTGGTATAACCTTAAAGCTATTTTACCGCATGAACCGGCGTTAAATCCCGCAACATTGAAACCATGTACGGTTGAAGATTTTAAGGGTGTTTTTTGTGATGAACTTATTGAACAGGAATTAAATGAAAAGGACGAATATATAGAAATTCCTGATGAAGTTATTGAGTTTTATAAAAAAGTTAGACCGTCTCCGCTTATTCGTGCTTACGATCTTGAAAAGGTATTAGATACGCCTGCTGAAATTTATTATAAGTTTGAAGGTAATAATACTTCGGGTTCGCATAAACTCAATTCGGCAATCCCACAGGCTTACTATGCTAAAAAGCAAGGTCTTAAATATTTGACTACCGAAACGGGTGCTGGTCAATGGGGTACGGCGCTTTCTATGGCTAGCGCTTATTACGGCTTAGGTCTTACCGTTTATATGGTAAAAGGTAGTGCCGAACAAAAGCCATTTAGAAAGGCTGTAATCGAAACGTACGGTGCAAAAGTTGTTCCTAGTCCGTCAAATACTACAAAAGTTGGTAGGGAAATTCTTGAAAAATTCCCGAATACAACGGGGTCTTTGGGATGTGCTGTTTCGGAGGCTGTTGAGAAAGCAACTGAAACCTCCGATTGTAAATACGTTCTAGGTAGCGTAATGGATCACGTTATTCTTCATCAAACTATTATTGGGCTTGAAACGAAAACCGCACTTGAAAAATTCGGCATTGAACCTGATATTTTAATTAGTTGCGTCGGTGGTGGTTCGAACTTTGGTGGGTTTGTTGCTCCGTTTATGAAAGATAAAATCAATGGAACTAAAAATTATCGCATTATCGGTGTTGAACCAAAATCTTGTCCCTCGCTTACAAGAGGTAAATACGTTTATGATTACGGCGATACTGGCAAAATCACTCCGCTTATGAAAATGTATACGCTTGGTAACGGGTTTATGCCATCTTCCAACCATGCAGGCGGACTTCGTTATCACGGAATGAATCCTATCGTGTCAAAACTTTATCACGAAGGTTATATAGAGGCGGTATCAGTTGAACAAACCAAGGTTTTTGAAGCCGCAGTCAAGTTTGCAAAATCAGAAGGTATTTTACCTGCACCAGAATCCTCGCATACTATAAAGGTTGCTATTGACGAGGCGTTAAAATGTAAGGAAACAGGCGAAAAGAAGAAGATTGTATTCTGTCTTACAGGAACGGGTTATTTCGATTTAACTGCTTATATGTCTTATAATAACGGCACTATGCAAGATTATGTTCCAACCGAAGAAGATTTGCAAAAGGGCTTTTCATCTATTCCCGATATTCCGCAGAACAAATAAAGAAAATCTGAATATTACTTGATTTATTAAATAAAATATATTATAATATTTATATAAAAAGTTTGGAGGAAAAAATATGGCAACCGTAGATAAGGTAAAAGAGCTTATTTCTAAACAACTTAATAAGCCGATTGAAGATATTACGGAAGAGAAAGAAGTTGTTAAGGATTTAGGTGCTGACTCTCTTGACGTAGTTGAAATGCTCATGAGCCTTGAAGAAGAGTTCAATATTACCGTTCCCGAAGACGAAGCGGTAAATATTAAAACTGTTGGTGATATCGTAAATTTGATTGAAAAGAATTAAAATATAAAGAACCACGACGATAAACTCGTCGTTTTTTATTTTTTATAAGGAAAAATCCCGCTTATTGCGGGATTTTATTTTTTTGTTTTGAGAAAGTAAGGTTTAATTTATCAAATAATTTTTGTAGTAGTAGTGATAAAGGAATATCTAATATAATAAGTGATACGACAATTAGTAAATGGTGCCAGTACGTTTTTAGTGGCAAGAGTGGCGTTAGTGATAATAAGGCTTCGAAAGAACCACTTAACGATAATGCGGTTACGAGTAAAACTATAAATAAGTTCGCAAAGAATACTATGGCGCGGAATTTATTAAGTGGTTTGCACGTGATAAAAAGATTGATAACTCCTGCATAAGTTAAAACGTAAATACTCATCGTCGTATAAACGTCGTCGGGGAATAACCCAAGCGTCATTCTAAAAATCTCAACGATTAGCACGCTAAATATCATTAAAAGGGCGCTAGGTACGGACTTTTTGATTACGTAACTTATAAATCGACCTTCAACTCTTGCGTCGTTTGGTTGGAAAGATAAGAAGAACGAAGGTATACCGATAATGAAAACTTCAAACATAATCATGTTTGATAATCTATAAGGATAAGTTTGCATATAGGGTAAAAATAAGGTTATGATACCCATTAGCATGGTAAAAAATGTTTTCATTAAGAAAAGTGATGCCGAACTTTGAACGTTATTTATAACTCTTCTACCTTCGTAAACAACTTTTGGCATAGAATTAAAATTGTTGTCGAGAAGAACAAGGTGTGAAACGTTTCTTGCAGCGTCGCTACCTGCGGCAACAGAAACGGCACAATCTGCTTCTTTCATTGCTAAAATATCGTTTACGCCGTCGCCTGTCATTGCAGTAACGTGCCCAGCATCTTTTAATGCCTTAACTAATATGGCTTTTTGCTCGGGACTAACGCGACCAAAAACGGTATATTCGGTTGCTATTTTATACACTTCTTCGTCGGACAAGCCCTCTAAACTTATAAATTTATCAGCATTTTCAATTCCTACGCGCTTTGAAACTTCGGAAACCGTTATAGGGTTATCGCCAGAAATAACCTTGATGGCAACGTCGTTTTGTTTAAACCATTCAATAGTCGTTATTGCATCTTCTCTAACGTTGTCTTCAATTAGGATTAAACATACTTGATTAAAATCTTCGGGTAACTTGTCGTCTAAAATTTCGCCGTCAGAATGTGCCAAAACTAGAACTCTTAATCCACGGCTTGCAAATTCATTTACAAGACTTTTGATTTGTTCGAAGTCGGAGTCCGAAAGGACGAACTCGGGAGCACCAAATGCGTAAGTTCCATATTTTTCAAAAGTTACGGCAGAAAGTTTTCTTGCTGAATTAAAGGGGAGTATTGCTTTTGTTTCAAAGTGGTTTTCTTGCCCGAAATAGTTTGCAAGTGCTATTGCCGTTTGGTTATTGTCTTTTAATGAATAGAGCATTGAACTTATAACCTTTTTCGGGTCAAAATCTAAATCGTCTTTTAATGAAACTATTTCTTTTACGTTCATTTTTCCGTCGGTTATTGTTCCTGT
>CASDPM010000091.1 GCA_949282465.1 uncultured Bacillota bacterium | reverse complement strand
CCGATCGTATTGTATGTCAATGTCGGCGAATCCTCTTTCTGTCCGACGATCTTCCCGTACGGAACAAGCCCAAGCTTGATAAGCGCTTGGAAACCGTTACAAATACCACCGACAAGACCTTTTCTAACGTCTAAAAGTTCGTTAACGTTTTCTTTGATTTCAGCGTTACGGAAGAACGCAGTTATAAATTTACCTGACCCGTCAGGTTCGTCACCACCAGAGAAACCACCGGGAATAAATATAATTTGACTATTTTTAATTTTGGATGCGAACTCGGTAACCGAAGCCTTAACGTCTTTAAGGTTTCTTATAACGAATATTTCCACGTCGGCACCTGCGCGCAAGAAGGCTTTTTTAGTATCGAATTCACAGTTAGTGCCTGGGAATACGGGTATCAACACCTTAGGACGAGCAAATTTTGTGGGCGAAATTACCCTATCGCTTGCGCTAAATTTAATTTCGGGAATTTCCACGTTATCAAACGCAACGTCGTTACACTTAAATACGCTTTCCAACTTATCTTCGTATGCTTTTTCCAACTTGCAAAGACAAATTTTTTCATCACCAAGCGCAATTTCGGCATTTTCAGTAGTTTTACCGAGAAGAATTGCCTTTTCAACGTCGCCATCAGTAACTTCGATAACGAACGCGCCGTAATTATAACCAAAAATTTCGTCAAGAGAAATATCGCTATACTTAAATCCGAGTTTGTTACCCAAACACATTTTAAGTACGGCTTCTGCAACGCCACCGTAAGTGGGAGTATAGCAAGATAGAATCTTGCCTTCGGCGTTTAATTTTTCTATCAACGTAAAGTTATCGAATAAATCGTTTGTATCCAAAAGACCGTTTGCCGATTTTTTAGTTTTTAATAAGTATACTTTGCTACCTGCCTTCTTAAATTCGGGAGAAACAACCTTTTTAAGTTCGTCCGAAGTAACAGCAAAAGAAACTAATGTAGGCGGAACGTCTATATCTTCAAAACTTCCACTCATAGAGTCCTTACCACCGATAGCAGAAAGACCGAGTTCCTTTTGCGCTTTGAACGCACCGAGCAACGCGCTCATGGGTTTACCCCAACGGGTTGAATTCTTGTTGGGTTTTTCAAAATATTCTTGGAAAGTAAGGTAGGTATCTTTAATGGTAGCACCCGACGCAATGAGTTTGCAAACACTTTCTATAACGGCATAGTAACCACCGAAGAAAGGACTTTTTTCACTAATAAAGGGATTGTAGCCCCAACTCATGAACGAGCAAGTGTCGGTATCTTGGTTTTCAACCGAAACCTTATTTACCATTGCTTGAATAGGCGTGCGTTGATATTTTCCACCGAACGGCATAAGTACCGTGCCTGCGCCGATAGTAGAGTCAAACCTTTCGGAAAGACCACGCTTTGAGCATACGTTAAGGTCGGATGCGAGCGCCGTATACCCTGCGGTAAATTCCGTGGGGATTTCTTTTTCTGCAAGCGTTTGTTTAACGACTTTAACTGCCGTTTTCTTTTCAGCGCCGTTACTGTTAAGGAAATCTCTCGAAATATCGACGATAGTCTTTCCTTTCCACGTCATTTTTAGTCTATTGTCGTCGGTAACTACTGCAACGGGGGTTGCTTCCAAGTTTTCACTTTCAGCAAGAGCAATAAAGGCGTCTACGTCTTTACTCTCTACCACAACCGCCATTCTTTCTTGCGATTCGCTGATAGCAAGTTCAGTACCGTCAAGCCCGTCGTACTTTTTAGGAACTTTGTCAAGGTCGATATTAAGCCCGTCGGCAAGTTCGCCGATTGCAACCGAAACACCGCCTGCACCAAAGTCGTTACAACGTTTAATAAGTCTTGATGCTCTTTCGTTACGGAAAAGTCTTTGAAGTTTTCTTTCTTCGGGTGCGTTACCCTTTTGAACTTCCGCGCCACAAGTGGTAAGCGATTCTAAGGTGTGCGATTTAGAAGATCCCGTTGCACCACCGCAACCGTCTCTACCCGTTCTACCACCGAGTAGAATAACCACGTCGCCCTTAGCAGGAACTTCACGGCGAACGTTCTTTTCGGGAGCAGCGGCAATAACCGCACCTATTTCCATACGTTTTGCAACGTAACCTTCGTGATAAATTTCGTCAACTATACCCGTTGCAAGACCTATTTGGTTACCATACGACGAATAGCCGTTTGCAGCGGTAGTAACGATTTTTCTTTGTGGAAGTTTACCCTTAATGGTTTCTTCCAAACTCTTTAACGGATCCCCTGCGCCCGTAACTCTCATTGCAGCGTAAACGTAACTTCTACCCGAAAGCGGATCTCTTATAGCGCCACCGATACAAGTAGCCGCACCACCGAACGGTTCAATTTCCGTGGGGTGGTTATGCGTTTCGTTCTTAAACAAGAGCAACCAGTCTTGAAGTTCACCGCCTACGTTAACTTTAATCTTTACCGTACAAGCGTTGATTTCTTCCGATTCGTCTATCTTGGGAAGTTTACCCGTCTTCTTATGATACCTTGTAGCAATAGTAGCCAAATCCATAAGGTTTATAGGTTTTGTTCTACCGATTTCCGTTCTAGTATCAAGATATTCTTGGAACACGCTTTCAGCAAGCGGATCTTCAAACTCAACCTTTTCAATCGTTGTAAGGAAGGTAGTGTGACGGCAATGATCCGACCAGTAAGTGTCAATCATCTTGATTTCGGTAATGGTGGGATCACGGTCCTCACTCTTAAAATATGCTTGCAAGAATTTCAAATCGTCCAAATCCATTGCAAGTCCGTTATCTTTAAGGAATCCTTTAAGGCCATTTTCGTCCAAAGCGTTAAAACCGTCGAGTGTCTTAACACTTTCAGGAACGGTATAAGTCATCTCTAACGTTTCCTTTTCACAAAGGTCGGCTTCTCTACACTCTACGGGGTTAATAACGTAATTTTTAATAGCGTCGAGTTGGCTTTCCGTCAAAACGCCGTCGATAGCGTAAACCTTTGCCGTCTTTACGGTAGGACGATTGCCTGCCGAGAAAAGTTGTATACATTGCGACGCCGAATCGGCACGTTGATCAAATTGACCAGGCAATGGTTCAACTGCAAAAATATAGTCGGCTTTGGGAAGTTTATCGAAAGCGTCGTCAATTTGCGGTTCGGAAAATACTGCCGATATACATTTATCGAACAAATCTTTTTCAATATTTTCCACGTCGTAACGGTTGATAACCGAGAGCGATTTAACGCCGTCGATTTTTAACAAATTCTTAATTTCACCTTGTAAAGATTTCGCTTCGTTTGCGAACTCGGGTTTTTTTGCAACGTAAATTCTATATACCATTTATCTTTCTCCGTATGCCTTTAATGCACGTTGTCCTATATCTTTTCTATAATAAGCGTTTTCAAATGAAATTTTTTCCGTCTTTTTATAAGCCGATTCGATTGCTTTTTCAAGCGTATCTTCAACGGCGGTAACACCGAGCACTCTTCCGCCCGAAGTTAAAAGTTTTCCGTCCTTTAATACTGCACCTGCAACGAATACGCCGTCTTTATCAGTATTAAAAGTGATTTCATAACCCTTTTTATAACTTGACGGATAACCGTCGCTTGCCATAATTACGCAACAAGCGCTCTTATTCATAAATTCAACTTTTATATCGCCGAGTTTTTCGTTTGCAACGGCAATCATAATATCTAAAAGGTCGGTTTTTAGAAGTGGCAACACTACCTGTGTTTCGGGATCGCCGAATCGGCAGTTGTATTCAATAACCTTTGGACCTTTGGGTGTTAACATAAGTCCAAAATACAAGCACCCCTTAAACGTTCTACCTTCTTTATTCATTGCGTCCATAGTGGGCAAGAAGATTTTTTCCATACACTCTTTTGCAACTTCTTCGGTGTAATAAGGGTTAGGTGCTACCGTACCCATGCCACCCGTGTTAAGTCCTTTATCGTTATCGAGTGCGCGCTTATGGTCCATAGAAGATATCATAGGAACTAACGTTTTACCGTCGGTAAACGAAAGAACTGAAACTTCGGGGCCTGTCAAAAACTCTTCGATAACAACCCTACTTCCCGATGCACCGAAAACCTTGTCTTGCATCATAGAAGTAACCGCTTCTTTCGCATCTTGTAAATTTTCAGCAATTATAACGCCTTTACCGAGCGCAAGCCCGTCCGCCTTGATAACGATAGGCATAGATGCTTTTTCCAAATAATCAAGCGCAGGTTGTAATTCGCTAAAAGTTTCGTATTCCGCCGTGGGAATACCGTACTTCTTCATAAGATTTTTGGAAAATATTTTACTACCTTCAATTATTGCGGCGTTTTTATTCGGTCCAAAACACGGAATACCCTTTTCTTCCAAAAGGTCAACTGCGCCTAACACCAACGGATCGTCGGGTGCAACTACGCAAAAATCAATAGCGTTCTCTTTTGCCCATTCTGAAACGGCTTTAACGTCTTTCACGTCCATATTAACGGTTACGGCGTCTTCTGCAATACCACCGTTACCTGCAATAGCGTAAATTTTATTTACGTTTTTATTCTTTTTAATGCTTTTTATAATGGCGTGTTCTCTTCCGCCGTTACCTATAACTAAAATTTTCATTATCTATACCGCCCGTTTTTAGTGGTGGAACAATCTCATGCCCGTAAAGGACATAACCATATCTCTTTCGTCGCAAGCGCTTATAACTACGTCATCCCTAACCGAACCACCCGGTTGAGCAACGTAACTTACACCACTTTTAGCAGCGCGTTCAATATTATCGCTGAACGGGAAGAACGCATCACTACCGAGTGCAACGCCCGTAACCTTAGAAAGAATTTCTTTCTTATCTTCTTTGGTAAAGAGTGCGGGCTTTTCGGTAAAGTATTTTTGCCATACACCGTCAACGAGTAAATCTTCACATTCGTCGGATATATAAATATCTATAACGTTGTTTCTATCAGGTCTACCTAACGAAGGAAGGAATGGAAGATTTAACACCCTTTCGCTTTGACGTAAGAACCAGTTATCAGCCTTACTACCAGCAAGCCTTGTACAATGAATTCTAGACTGTTGACCTGCGCCAACGCCGATTGCTTGACCGCCGTGCGCAAAACATACCGAGTTAGACTGTGTATATTTAAGCGTAATGAGAGCGATAATTAAATCTTGAATAGCGCTTTCGGGAAGATTTTTGTTCTTTGTAACTATTTCTTTTGTTACTAATTCACGGTCAATCTTGAAGTTGTTTCTACCCTGTTCAAAGGTAATACCGAAAACCTGTTTAATTTCCTTTTCTTCGGGAACGTAGTCGGGGTCGATTTGAACTACGTTATACGTTCCGTTTCTTTTTGCCTTTAAGATTTCAAGCGCCTTTTCCGAATACGACGGAGCGATAACACCGTCGGAAACTTCTCTTTTAATAATCATTGCGGTAACTTCGTCGCATTCGTCGGATAGAGCAATCCAGTCGCCGAACGAACTCATTCTATCAGTACCCCTTGCCCTTGCGTAAGCGCACGCCATAGGCGAATCGTCAAGCCCTACGATATCGTCTACAAAGCAAGCCTTTTTAACCACGTCGGAAAGTTTTTCGCCGACTGCCGCACCTGCGGGGCTTACGTGTTTGAAAGATGCAGCGCAAGGTTTACCGGTCGCTTCTTTCATTTCTTTAACTAACTGCCACGAATTGAAAGCGTCCAAAAAGTTAATATACCCCGGTCTACCGTTCAAAATGGTTACAGGCAATTCTCTGCCGTCGGTCATATAAATTTTAGCGGGTTTTTGGTTGGGGTTACAGCCGTATTTAAGTTCAAATTCTTTCATCTCTATCTCCGATTATTTGTTTTTATTGATTAAAATATTTTCTTCCTTGCCGTTTTCAAGGTTAATATAACGAACGTAAAGCGAAATTTTATTATCTTCATTAAGGTTTGCCCAAATTTCGTCGGCAAGTTCTTTCGCCGTGTTTGGCATAATAATTCTTTCAGGTTCGCCCTCAAAGGTGGGAATAGGATTTCCGTCGTGCTTATAAGTGTGAATAAAATGACCTATTCCGTTAAGAGATTTATAATGGAACCCAAAACGGTTACAAGCAGACCCTATATCGTCCGCCGCCTTTAAGATACTCATTTTATACGAAAAATCGCCGTCGGCAAAAGTTGCCATACCGCTTATTCTTGGCGTAAAGTTAGGTGCGTCGGGTTCAAACTCACGCGATTCTAACGCACAGTCAAAACTCTTGCCTGCTTTAAGTCCTTCGTAAACGGTGTCGGTTTGGTCACCGTTAGTTACGATTAAGTTGTTTTCATAACTGCGGATTGCAGCGTATATTATAAGGCTAGGATCTTCAACTTTGCTAACGTCGAAAGGTTCGGTAAAAACTTCGCCGTTCTTTTCCGAAAAGATACGATTACGACTGTTGGCACTTCTACCCATAATAAAGTAAGCAATACCTGCGCTCTTCCCGTCCTGACTTTTACCTATAACTATTCCCCTACCAACGTAGGAATTGTCTTTTATCAACGTTGCGATATTTTCTGCTTTTGCTACGCTCATTTCTATTTCTCCTTTCTAATGGTTTGACAAACTTGATTTAGTGCTTGGGGAAGTATCTGCCACTCCGCTTCTTCCATAACACGTTTTTGAAGTGATAAAGGCGTATCGCCTTTCTTTATTTTTACCGCCTTTTGCATAATAATTTTTCCGCCGTCGGGAATTTCGTTTACAAAATGCACGGTTGCACCCGTTACTTTCACGCCGTATTCAAGCGCTTTTTCGTGAACTTTAAGCCCGTAAAAGCCTTCCCCACAAAAACTCGGAATAAGCGACGGATGAACGTTTATTATTCGCTCTACGTATCTATCGGTAAAGTTTTTTGAAAGAATACACATAAATCCCGCAAGAACGATAACTTCTATTTGGTTTTCTTCCAAAAGTTCTATTATGCCTTGCTCAAATTCTTCTTGGGTTTTGCCCTTTCTTTCGACTACGGCGTTTTTAACCTCATAATTCTCTGCGCGTTCAAGCGCTTTTACGCCCGCTTTACTCGATATAACGAGTTTAATTTCTCCATCGGTCAGTTTGCCGTCCTTCTCGTAGTCTAATATTGCCTGCAAATTAGTACCTCCACCCGATACCAAAACGGCAACCCTAATCGGTTGAAATTTCATTACTATTCTCCTTTAACTAAAACCACGCCTTAAATAATGGTGATTTTGTTGTCCGACTTAACGATTTTACCCATAACGTAAGCGTCTTCGCCGTTAGCCTTTAAGATTTGCAAAGCCGTGTCAACGTCTTCCGCTTTAACGACAACGCTCATACCAACGCCCATGTTGAAGGTGTTAAACATATCTCTTTCGGAAATTCCACCTTCCTTTTGAATAAGTTTGAATATGGGAAGAATTTTTACGCTATCTTTAACGATTTCAGCACCGAGCCCGTCGGGGATACTTCTCGGAATATTTTCATAAAAACCACCGCCAGTAATGTGCGAAACGCCTTTAACTTCTACCTTTTCTAAAAGGGCGAGAAGGGATTTAACGTAAATCTTGGTGGGCGTAAGCAAGGTATCGCCAAGGCTATTGCCACCGAGTTCTTCTCTTGGGGTTTTAAGATCGGCTTTTTCTATATCGAAAACCTTTCTTACTAACGAGAAACCGTTAGAGTGAACACCGCTTGACGGTATTGCAATAATAACGTCGCCTTCTTTCATTTTGGTATTGTCCAAAATTTTGCATTTATCAACTACGCCTACTGCAAAGCCTGCCAAATCATATTCGTCTACGGGATAAAAACCGGGCATTTCAGCAGTTTCGCCACCGATAAGCGCACAACCTGATTGAACGCAACCTTCGGCAACACCTTCTACGATAGACGCTACTCTTTCGGGTTCGTTCTTACCTACTGCAATATAGTCTAAGAAGAACAACGGTTTTGCACCTGCACAAATAACGTCGTTAACGCACATTGCAACGCAGTCGATACCAACCGTGTTGTGCTTATTCATAAGGAAAGCAATTTTAAGTTTAGTACCTACGCCGTCAGTACCGCTAACCAAAATAGGTTCTTTAATAGTGGTATCAAGCGCAAAAAGTCCGCCGAAGCCACCAAGCCCCGAACACACGCCCGAAGTCGTGGTTTTGCTTACGTGTTTTTTCATAAGTTCAACTGCTTTATAACCTGCGGTAATATCAACGCCCGCTGCTTTATAACTTTCACTATAACTCTTTTCCATTTTTGTTTCTCCTGTCTAATTTACTTTTAATGACGCTTAGTCTTTTCGACTATATTGATTTTATTTTCATATTTGTTCGGTTCTTGCTTTGGAATCTCGGTCGCATACACGCCGTCCATACAAGCGTAACAAAAACTGTTTTTACCATCCATAAGCGCAATCTTTTTCATATCTTCAAGGTCAAGGTAACATAGCGAGTCAACACCAACTATATCCCTTATTTCTTCTAAAGTATGATTATTTGCTATAAGCATTTCCCTATCCGGAACGTCCGTTCCATAATAACACGGGTATAAGAAAGGCAGTGATGAAACCATAAAATGTACTTCCTTAGCGCCTGCTTCACGCAAAAGTTTTACAACTCTGCCACTAGTAGTTCCCCTTACTATCGAGTCGTCTACCATTACCACGCGCTTGCCGTTTACTACCGAAGATATAGGATTAAGTTTTTTCCTTACTTGATCTTCTCTATCTTTTTGGTCGGGGAATATAAACGTTCTTCCAACGTATTTATTTTTCAAAAATCCTAGTTCATATGGTATGCCCGATTCTTTTGCATAACCGATAGCAGCGTCGTTACCCGAATCGGGAACGCTTATTACAACGTCGGCATCAACGGGATATTTCTTTGCAAGGTATCTGCCCATTTCAACTCTCGCTTCGTGAACGGAATAACCGTCTATAACCGAGTCGGGACGAGCGTTATACACAAATTCAAAAATACATGAAGACATTTTTTCTTGACCGCAATGGTCGGTAAGCGAACGAACACCCATGGCGTCGAACACGATAACTTCACCCGGCTTAACGTCGCGAATAAGTTTAGCGCCAACTGCGTCGAGCGCACAACTTTCCGAGGCAACCACGTATGCACCGTCGTCGGTAACGCCGTAGCATAGCGGTCTAAATCCATGCGGATCACGCGCAGCGATAAGTTTTGTGGGCGACATTGCAACAATACAATATGCCCCTTTAAGTTGGTTCATTGCCCCGACGAGCGCATGCTCGATTGACGGAGCGGAAAGCCTTTCTTTTATAATTTCATAGGCGATTATTTCGGTGTCACCCGTCGAGTGGAATATTGAACCTTGAAGTTCAAGCTCCGTTCTCAATTCACCTTTATTTACGAGATTACCGTTAAAAGCAAGCGCTATTCTTCCCTTAACGTGGTTAACCACTAGCGGTTGAGCGTTTTCAGGTGTTACGCAACCTTTTGTCCCTGCAAACACGTGCCCGACTGCAATCTTACCTTTGCCGAGTTCTTTCAACTCTTCCTTGCCAAACACGTCGCCGACTAGCCCCAAATCTTTTTTAAGGGTAAACACGCCACCGTCGTTAACGACAATACCGCAAGCGTCTTGCCCACGGTGTTGAAGAGCGTATAAAGCGTAATAGGTCATGCTGGCAACGTTACACGTTTCTTTCGCGTAAACGCCGAACACACCACATTCTTCACGTAATTTTGTCATATGTCATTCCTCCGTACGTCTCAAATAAAAATGAAGAATTGCTTTCGCAGTTCTTCACAATAACAGGTCGCAAAAAAGCAACCCTGAATAAATCACGATTTATATTTGTCGTTAAGTTCTTTATCTTTCGCCAAAATCGAAGCTTTTTTATCTTCGCGGGCTTTGGCGAGTTTGTCCGCCAACGATTTATCTTCCACCGCAAGAATTTGTATTGCAAGAAGCGCTGCGTTTTCCGCCCCGTCGATTGCAACGGTTGCAACGGGAATGCCCGCTGGCATTTGCACGGTAGAAAGAAGCGCATCCATACCTTCGAGAGCCGACGCTTTAATCGGTATCCCTATAACTGGAAGAGTGGTGTTTGCGGCAATCGCACCTGCCAAGTGCGCCGCTTTGCCTGCGCACGCAATCATAACTCCTAGACCGTTTTCCCTTGCCGAAAGAGTAAACTCTCTCGCTTCAACGGGCGTGCGATGAGCGGAATACACGTGAACTTCCGTTTCAACGCCGTAACTTTTAAGCGTGGTGATTGATTTCTCAACTACTTTAAGGTCGCTATCACTACCCATAACAATGGCAACTTTCTTCATAAAAACTCCTATTTTAAGTATAATTTCAATCTATTTTATGGATTTTAGTGTCTTTTAAATAAAAAAAGACAGTCGTAAAAAAACAAACTGCCCAGACGGTCGACTATTGATAAATTTTTTACTTCCTACGGGTAACCCCGCTTTATCCGTCAGTTGCAAAAAATCTTTATTTAATTTAAGCATTTTAAGTATAACATTTACACTTATTTAAAGTCAATTATTTTTAACAAACAAAACGCTCGCTTTTTGAAACTTTATTTATTTATAAATAATATTAATGCCCCAACCGTTAAAGTCGGGGCGAAAAAATTAGATAAGTTCTTTTGCAAGATTTGATATTTGAGTTTTATTTTCTTCGGTTACTGCCGAACGAATAGTTACAACTGTATCGGTAAAAGTAATATTCTTGGAATTTTCAAACGCTTGTTTGATCTTTCGTCCTGCAACGGGCGCCCAACTACCGTTTTCAATTATACCGATTTTACGGTTTTGATAGCCCCTTTCCAAAAGTTCGTTCACAAACTCTCGCATAAACGGGAAAATATCGCCGTTATAGGTGGTCGTTGCCAAAACGATTTTACCATACCTAAACGCATCTTCAACGGCTTCTGCCATATCGTCCCTTGCAAGGTCGGTAACAGTTACTTTGGGGCAACCCAACTTGGTTAGTTCTTCGGCTAAAAGATTGACGGCTTTTTTAGTGTTTCCATAAACCGACGTATACGCTATAACTACGCCCTCACTTTCCACGCCGTAAGACGACCAAATATTATATAAATTTATGTGATATTCTAAATTCTCGGTCAATACGGGCCCGTGGAGCGGACAAATAGTTTTTATATCAAGACCCTTTGCTTTTTCTAAAAGTTTTTGAACTTGCATGCCGTATTTACCGACGATACCGATATAGTAACGCCTTGCCTCGCAAGTCCAGTCTTCGTCACAGTCAAGCGCGCCGAATTTACCGAACGCATCAGCCGAATAAAGCGTTTTATCGCAACTATCATACGTTACTATTACTTCGGGCCAGTGTACCATAGGAGCGGTTACGAACGTTAAATTATGTTTGCCGAGCGACAACGTATCGCCTTCTTTTACTATCACCCTTCTTTCAGAAAAATCGTCGCCAAAAAACTGTTTCATAATAACGAACGCCTTGTCCGAAGAAACGACTTTCGCACTTTCAAATTCAGCCATAAAACGAGCTACGTTTGCAGAATGGTCAGGTTCCATGTGTTGAACTATCAAGTAGTCGGGTTGTTTACCCGATAAAGCGCCTTTAACGTTAGCAATCCACTCGTCACCGAAGTTTGCGTCAACCGAATCCATAACCGCTATTTTATCATCTAAAATAACGTACGAATTATACGCCATGCCGTTAGGAACTATATACTGACCTTCAAAAAGATCTATTTCTTTGTCGTTTACACCTACGTATTTAACGTCATTACTAATAAACATATTCTCTTCTCCCGTTAATTTGATTTATATTGATATTCAAGATATTCGCAAATAATATCTATGATAGTGTACTTGGGCTTAACGCCTAAAAGTTCAATACTCTTTGCGCACGTGCAACACGGCGAGTGCGTTATATGGTCCATTGAAACTTCGTATTGATCCTTGCCAACTAATTCTAAAAATTCTTGTTTGCTAACGTAATTTATTTTAGGTTCGTGACCAAACCTACGGGCGTAAACTTCATACCCTAATGGAACAAGTTGTTTTATCAAGTAAGAACCTATATTCCCCGTTGCGCCTATTATCAATACTCTCAAATTATAACCCGGCAAAATCAAGCCGATACATTTACAATCAATTATTCAAATGTTACCACAATTTCAATAAATTGTAAAGCAAAAACGCCCCGTGTTCGGATATGAACCCAAAAGTTTAGACAAAAAATTAAATTAAATATATTGGAATTGAGTTCGGTATTTTACCGGACTCATTTTCAATTTTAAAGATATTCTTTCGTTGTTGTAATAGTTAATATATTCGTGTAGCTTTTCTATGAAAGCGTTAACGCTTTCAAATTTTTCGCCGTAGAACATTTCTACCTTTAATCTTCCAAAGAAATTTTCCATTACACTGTTATCTAAGCAGTTTCCTTTCCTTGACATACTTTGCGTTACGTTATGTTCTTTAAGCATGCGTTGAAACTCTCTCATTTGGTATTGCCAGCCTTGGTCAGAGTGTAATAGTGGCGTTGCCGTTTTAGGTAGCCTTTCAAACAAGCCTTTAAGCATTTCTCTCGTTTGCCAAAAGTTAGGACTTGTAGAGATAGAATAACTTAATATCTCGTTGTTAAACATATCTAATACGGGAGATAAATACACCTTTTCATTACATACGTTAAACTCTGTTACGTCAGTTGTAAGTTTTGTATATGGAGCGTTAGCATTAAACTCTCTATTAAGTATATTTGGAGCAACTTTTCCAACTTCTCCACGATACGACTTGTACTTGCTTTTCCTTTGTTTTCCGCAGATTTTAAGTGTTTTCATTAGTTTTAAGACGGTTTTATGGTTAATTACGTAACCTTTTTGTCTTAACTCTAACGTTATTCTACGGTAACCATAAGTGTTTTTACTACTTGCAAATATCTCTTGTATCTCTTGCTTTTCTACTAAATACTTTTCTTGTTTTTCTTTAAGATAGTAGTAATACGTACTACGTGCAATACCAAAAAAACTCATCAAGTCATTTAATGGATATTTGTGCCTTAATTCAGTTATGACTTTTATCTTTTCTATCTTTCTCGCTCTATACGTTCCTGAACTAAGGCATTGAGTTTTTTTAGACACTCGTTCTCCATCCTAAGTCTTTGGTTTTCTGCTATTAAATCTTCTTCCACCTTTTTATCTAACTTAGGTGGTCTACCACGTTTCTTTCCTGTTAAACTAGGTCTGCCACGATCGTCTTTCATTAGTCCTTGATATCCTTCTTCTAGATATTTGCGTTCCCACTCTATTAC
>CASDPM010000090.1 GCA_949282465.1 uncultured Bacillota bacterium | reverse complement strand
GGATAGAAGTTGACGCGTCAACAAAAGATGATAGTAAACCGCTTTATACCTTCAACGAAGCGGATGGAACGTATACGCTTGATGATAACGGAACGTATCAAATATCAAATGATGCTACCGTGTGGTTGTTCTTGCTTTACGAATATCAAACGGAAACCGTTTCGGGTAGTGAAAGAATTGATGCCGACCCTAACGGTAATGCGGAAAAATATACCAACCTTAATTTAACCGTCAAAGGGCTTGACGATGCAGTAAGCCACATTAACGATAAGGTAATGGGCGCTACGATAAAGCAATGTTCGGATGCGGGAATAGTCGACGGCGATTATTCGAACATAAACGAGTTAACGTTGCAAGAAGTTTTAGACCAACTCGACGATAAATTAGGTAGTATGTAGACCTTTAAAATTGTTAAGTAAAAATAATTGACAAAATATTTATATTTTGGTATTATTATACTACTATGCGCCAAGGAACACTTGGCAAAACAACCTTGCTTGTCACGTAAAGGCAAGCCGAATAAGACCAGGAGGTAAAAAATATGACGAAGTATGAGATGCTTTACATTCTCGACATTGATTTGAGCGACGAAGCAAAAGAAAGTATCATCAAGAAGTTCGAGGACTTGGTAACCGCAAACGGTGGTGTGATTGAAAAGACCGACCGTTGGGGCGCAAAGAAATTGCAATACCCCATCAACTACAAGTCCGAAGGCTACTACGTATTGATGACTTTCGAAGCAGAAAAGACGTTAGTTGTCGAATTGAAGCGTATTGCCGGTATTACAGACGGTATTGTCAGAAGACTTATAACCAAAAGATAAGGTAGGAGAAAAAAGAGTATGAACAAAGTTATCCTTGTTGGTAATTTAACCCGTGATCCCGAACTTTCCGAAACGCCCAGCGGTGTTGCGGTTTGTAGATTTGCTATTGCAGTTTCAAGGGATTATGCAAATGCCGAAGGCGAACGTGAAACGGATTTTTTCAATATCACGGTATGGCGTGGCAGAGCGGAAAATTGCGGTAAATACTTAAAGAAAGGTAACAAAGTTGCTATCGTTGGTAGTTTGCAAACCCGTTCTTATGAAGATAAAGACGGTATTAAGAGAAACGTTATCGACGTTGTAGCAAGCGAAGTAGAGTTCTTAACCCCCAAGAACGCATCGGGTGACGGTGATGCTCCCGTTGTTACTGCTAGGAGAGAACGTCCACAGTTGGAAGCGATTGATGACAATCAACTTCCTTTCTAATAACTTGCGTATAGGCAGTTATTTGTAAAATTATTAAGGAGAATAGAGTAATGGAAGAAAATACAAACGTAGTTGCCACGGAAGCATCTGTACAGGCTGCTCCCGCAAAAGAAGGCGCTAAAAAGTTCGTTAAGAGAATTCCCCGTAGAAAGGTTTGTGCTTTCTGTCAGGCGAAGACCGACGAAATAGATTATAAGGACATCAACACCTTGAAGAAATATATTACCGAAGGCGGTAAAATTCTTCCCAGGCGTATGACCGGCGTTTGTGCAAAGCACCAGAGAGTTCTTGCAAAAGCAATCAAGCGTGCAAGACTGGTTGACTTGTTGCCGTTCAAAGGTGAATAATTAAAAATAAAATTCATCGCGACCACGATGGATTTTTTATTTGTTTATTAAGTGCTATTGACATAATCTTAATTTTCAATTATAATATATATAAAATTATAAAGGAGTTTTATTATGGCAAAGAAAAAAAACAAAAAACAAATCAGCAGCATAGTATCTTTTGTTCAAGCAGTTCTTGGTATCGTGGCTATCATCATGATATTTATTCCTGCAATTTCACTTAAAGATACTGAAACAACCTATTCAGGCTTACAAATTGTTTTCGGGCATAAAGAAAGCACGTTACTTGGTGAAGTGGTAGTATTTAATTTTTCGTTCATGAATTTACTTACGTATTTACTTGCTATTGCAGGTGTGGTATTTACCATTCTTGGTATGCTTGGCAAGGGTAGTAAGTTTGCAACCTTTATTGCTTGCGCTTGCTTGTTGGTGTCGGGTATATTCTTCTTTTTATCCGTGTCGTTTTGCGCGCCAAATACTACTGCGTCGGATTTGACGAACGTTTTTGGTGGAAATATTAAAGATGCATATACGCTCGGCGCAGGTTCAATTATCGGGGGAATACTTTGTATTCTTTCGGCACTTTTAGCGGGCTACAATATTTTCAGTAACAAGAAATAAAATTTATTAAAATAAAAAAGACAGGCGATTGCCTGTCTTTTTGTTTTATTTAAGAACGTCTTTTAGTTTGTCAATGCTAGTTACACCGCTAACCGAATCGGGCGCTGATAAACAGTTTACTGCCACAAGGTTGGCAAATTCGAGCATTTGACTATCGGAGTAGCCGTGATATATTCCGTAAAGAGTACCTGCACAAAAAGCGTCGCCTGCGCCTACGCTACCTTTGATAAAACCTTTTGGAAGTTTTATTGATGCGACACCCGTAAACTTGCCACTTTTATCAAGGCAAAAACCTTTTTCAGGGCAATGAACTCCGACTTTTT
>CASDPM010000089.1 GCA_949282465.1 uncultured Bacillota bacterium | reverse complement strand
CTTTCCGACGCGTTTCCGTTTCGCCACGCCTACGAATAGACGGAAGGAGTCGAACCTTCTTCTCCGGAACCCAACAGTTTCCCAAGTAAATCCAAATAGCTTTCCACTAAAAAAATGATATTCGTTTGATTATAAAACTTTAAAAACTGTGCTCTTCCAGCTGAGCTACGAGAACAAAGTTCTCGGTTGGACTCGAACCAACGACCCCAGGCTTATCAAGCAGAAATAAGTTTTATTAGCTACGAATATCATTTATATTCTATATCAATATATTAAAAATTACAACCTTTTTAATACATTTAAAATAAAAACAAGCCTTAAATCAAAATTTAAGACTTGTTTAACCTTTTAGGTGAATTATACTATTAAGTGCAACACTTAATAGTATAATTCACCATACAAAGTAAAAAAAGCACGGAATTCCGTGCTTTTTTTGGTATTTATTCTTCGTTTATTTATATAAAACTGTAACCAAATCGTCGTTAGGTGATATAACGATTTCCCTTTTTACGTCCATCTTATCACACAAAAATTCTATGCTTTCATTTGGCAAACCTGCCTTGCGATAGCCCACGATCATTCGCGTTTTATTAGATGCGTGATAGAAAGATTGAACGAGTTCGGAATAACAAGTAAACTTATAATCACCGTCGGTAAAGTCTAACAACTCTTTCGCCTTGATAATGTTAAAGTCTATTGCACCGTCGGCATCTACGTTAGAAACTAGAACGTCGCCATAGAATTTTTTTGAACCTGGATGCGTAAGTAGTTGAACCATAAATAGCGATATTATCTTATTTGAAACTATAATAGTTGCAATACCTAACCCCTTTAAGGACGAAAGGTTATTTGGATTTACTATTTCGGCAAAAATTTCGATATCAGGCGATATTCTACCATCGCTCTTTATCCCTAACAAGGTAAGGAATATATCGGCGTCTTGATGATCGGCGTCGGCGGTTTCGTTACTTAAAAGCAAAATCTTTTTCTCGCCCGTCGTATTACAAATCTCGTCAATAACTTCTTTCAAATCGTCTGAATAAGAGTGGGTTTTACAAGTAACGTCGGTATTGAAAACGTTTTCGTAACTAGACATTTCTTCTTCTACAAAGCCTGCCCTATTAGAGTCAGAGAATACGAACAACGTAAAGTTTTCAGTATTGATATTTTCCTTATATTTTAAAGGTTTAACAAAAGAAGTTTTTTCCTTTCTTAATCCAAGCGATTTTTCATTATCGCTTAAATAATAAAGTTTTTGCGGATTACCGGTTTGATCTTTTGAACTCAAATCACCGTAATTCGCTATGGGAATACAGTCGTTATAACTCAAAAGCGCCTCGTCTATACTCATAGATGGACAAGCATAAAATTCAACGCCTTCAAACGACAAAACGTGATGATATAAATACGAATATAACGGATTAACAACCGCACGACCAAGTATATGACCTATAACCGAGTTATGCGAGAATATGGCAACTCTATTTTTGCTATCTTTTTTTGTTGTTGCAAGAAGTTGCTCTATTCTAGTAACCGTATTACTATTTTCTACTTCAACCACGATATTTGCTTTTTTCGCTTCGTCAAGAATAGAAATAAGAAGCTTAAATGATGCTAGGTCTTTCGTGCTTATAGAGTGAGCGCCGTCGTTTTCTTGATTAGTGAGCAAAATGCCAACGTATTTAGCGTATGATAACGACACGTCTGACAAGTGTTTCGCCGAACACGGATTGCCTTTCTTAACGAATATGCGCATTCCTTTTTTCTTGCGATTGTTTTCGATAAAAATACTTTCTATATCGTTAATTACCGTTTCCCTTTCCCCTTCGGTTAAAATAACGATTGTTTTTTCGCCATCCAAAAAAGAAAGGTCGTATATAATATTTGCACCGATAGAAGACCAGTTAAGAAGTACGTAATGATTTTTTAAACTTAACTTACCCTTATTTTCAAGGCGTTTATCAAAAGTGTTTTGCAATAGGTCGGTGGCGAAACCGATAAGCGCGCCGGAGAATATTACCATTTGCAAAATCGTTAGCACTATCTTTACGATAAAACACGCTAAATCTTCTTGATTATTGACGAAATCGTATATACCGTCAGAACACATTGTATAAGTAAATATGTAACTTAATTCACCAAAAAAACTGTTCCCTGATAACAACGAAAGCACAACGGTAAATAATAAAATTACCAAAAGGTTTGCAACAACCAAGACGCCGGCGATTGCCAAACGTGGATGCGCATACCAAAGCACCAACAACTTATTCGTTTTTTCGCTCTTTTTTTGCATAACTGTTTCCCCAAGTAAAATATAACCTTAATATTTATATCAACCTTAATATTTATATCATATT
>CASDPM010000088.1 GCA_949282465.1 uncultured Bacillota bacterium | reverse complement strand
TAATCGGCAAAGTAGTTGGGCATTTCCTTAATAGTTTTTTCAATTAGCGATTTATTTGCGCCGTCTTCTATTGCAACGTAACATTCCCTTAAATGTTTATCGCCCGTTGAAAGCGTGGGGTTTTCGCCTGCTCTTACGCGTGTAAGCGCCTGTTCTTTGGGAATAGTGTATTGTATAGCGTTTTTAACGCCGTCAATACGCCTTATAGCATCGCTATGCCCTTGCGATACGCCCTTACCCCAAAAAGTATAATCGTTACCGTCGGGCAAAACTGCGCCGAAAAGCATTCTTGCAATCGAGAATAAACCGGGGTCCCAACCGATACTGATAGCGCCCAAAGTTCCATTTTCTTTGGCAACTTTATCTAGCATTGAAAAGTATTCGGGGATTTTAGCGTGGGTATCGAAAGAGTCCACGGTATTAAAATCCTTTAAGATTTCTTTGGTGGTGTTAGGCAAATCGGTTGCACTACCACCGCAAAGTAGCAAAACGTCGATTTTGCCCTTAAAATTAGCGAGTTCCGACAAGGAATAAACCTTAAAGTTTACCGCCGGCTTAACCGACTCCGGCGAACGCCTTGTAAAAATACCAACGCACTCCATGTCAACCGCTTTATCTACCGCAAGGCATACGCCCCTACCAAGATTACCGTAACCGACTATTCCAACTTTTATCATTTTGATTATACCGCCTTTAATTTATACTTTAATTTTACAACATTAAACGGATTTTTAAAAGCGTTTTGCCAAAAGTTTTTTTTATACCTTTTATTATTTTTTATAATCAATTTACCTTTTAACTCTTTATACGCCAAATTATGCCAAAATATATACTTTAACGACGGTATAAAATAAAATCCCGCAATTAAATTTTCGGAGCGATTTTTATATGAAACTTAGAAAATCTTACTTTGACTATATTTCCGTTATAAAATACTTAGTTTGCTTTGTTTTTTTTCTAATCTTCGCAAAGCTTGAAAGTCAAGTTAACGTCTATTCGGTTGCGGTTTTCGTTACGGCAATGGCGGAAGGTGCTAACCCCGTTATTACGCCTATACTTTATATTTGTTCCTTTTTAGTCTTCGGTGAAGTGGGACTTTTAGCACAAGCAGTATTCCCTGCCGTTTTGATGATTGTTTTAGTTTTAATTTATAAAAAGTTCAACACGCCTTTAAGGGCTGAAATAACCGCCTACACCGCTATTTCTATGCTTGGTTTTATTTTTCTTGGCAATACGGCGAAAGATATCGAATTAGAAAAAAGGTTGCTTTCGGTCTTATTATCTACCGTGCTTACCTTTATTTGCTACGTTTCGGCGTCAGGCATAACCAAAAAAGGACTAAAATTCAAACTCGGCTACGAAGAGTTTGCAACGCTTATTATAACCACGGCGTTAACGGGGCTTGGCGTTTCTAACCTTGTTTCGCCATTACTTTGGAAAACTATTTCGGTAATTATTATCTTGACGGTGGCGTTTTTATTTAGAACGGGGATTTGCACCTTAATTTCGGCAATATTCGGAATAAGTTTAGCCCTTTACTATAACGACCTTAACTACGTGGCGCTTTACCTACTTTGGGGTATTGCCTGCGAGAGTTTAATGCCTTTATCTAGATATTTATCTGCGATAGGTATCGTCGTTATGGATTACTTGGTTCAGTTGATATTCGGTATCTACGGCAGTTATTCGGTAATGGAATTAGTGTTTATAATAACGGGCGCAACCGTTTTTAGCATCTTTCCCACTAAAATTCTTACGAACATAAAGGAAAAACTATACGCTTTTAGGGAAAAACAGTTGGTCCGTCAAACGATAAACCGAAACAGACTTATGCTATCAAATAGGCTTTACGAACTGTCGGGCGTATTTACCGAAATGGCAAACGCCTTTTCTATTTTTAAGAAAAACAAGTTGAGTGAAGAAAGCGCAAAAATCGCCGTGATGAAAGAGATACAGTCGACCGTGTGCAAAGAGTGTGAATGTTTTGATAGGTGCAAAAAACTTGGGCAACCGTCAGAACCCGAACTAAACAAACTTCTTGATATAGGTTTTGCAAAAGGTAGACTTTCTTTAATAGATTTTCCAAAAAAACTTGGCGAAGTATGTTTACACCCAAACAACGTTATTTACGCCACGAATAAGTTGTTAGCGTCTTACAGAACTTATCTTATAGACAATATGAATTTATCTAACGGGCGTGACCTTATCGCCGCCGAAGCAGTTGGCGTTGCCGAAATTTTAAGGGGGCTTGCCCTCGAATCAGGCTCGCAATTAAAATACCAAAGCCGTGCCGAACGATTACTTGGTGAAAATCTTTTTAAAAATGGTTTTACCGTTACCGAAATACTAATCTACGGCGACGAAGACAACCTTTCGGTAGGTTTAATAGTCGCTATGAAAGAGTTTGTTTTACAAACGCTGACCGCCGTTATTTCTACTACGCTAGGTCAAAATATGTGTCTATTTGAAAAGTTTGATATAACCGACGGAAAATGCTATTTGTCTTTTAAGAAGTCCGCCGAGTTTGACGCTGTTTTCGGCATAGCGCATTCGGTAAAAGACGGGTCGGAAAAAAGTGGCGATACACACTCGGTAACACGTATTCGTGACGATAAGTTTTTAGTGGCACTTTCCGACGGTATGGGTAGCGGTAAAGATGCCGAAACGGTTTCTTCGGCTTCGCTAACGTTAATAGAAAGTTTTTATAAAGCAGGGCTATCTTCCCCACTAATACTTAACACGGTGAACAAACTTCTTGCTATCAATACCGAAGACAGTTTTACCGCCCTAGATATTTCGGTTATCGACCTTAAAACGTGCACGGCGGATTTTATTAAGTACGGCTCACCCTACGGGTTTATTATAGGTGACGGTGGTATACGCATTATCGAAGGCAATTCTTTACCGCTTGGTATTTTAGACGAACTTAACCCTTCCGTTTGTTCTCATAACCTTGACGACGGTGATATGCTTTTATTCGTTACGGATGGTGTTTCAGATGCGTTCGGGTCGTCTAGTGAAGTAATAGAGTATTTACGAAGCGTTCCTGCAAAAAACCCACAAACGCTTGCCGACGGCATTTTAGAACACGCTACGCATCTTACAGGCGGAAAAAAAGCCGACGATATGACCGCTCTCGCAGTTAGAATTTTTAAGCGCACGGCATAAACACTAACAAGAATAATATCTTACATAAGGGTTTTTGATATTAAAAAAACCTAACGAAAAATTTTCGTTAGACTTTTTTGTTCGTGTAAATCAATTTTAATTATATTGTTTTTTAGTAGGTTTACTGTTGCGTTCCCAAAAAATTCCGTCTTCGTAACCTTGAATACCTTTATCTGTTTCAGCGTCTGAAAGGCGTTTTTCGCCCCAAGCGCAATACAAAGGATTCTGTTCTACGTTTATAAAGTTTCTTCCAAGTTTCTTCGCTACGACACCCGTCGTTCCACTTCCCGCAAAAGGGTCTAAAACAAGGTCGCCTTTATTTGAACTTGCAAGCACTAATTTTGCGATAAGTTTTTCGGGCTTTTGAGTTGGGTGGGCAGTATTTTCCGCCATTGACCAGTAAGGCACGGAAATATCGTCCCAAAAATTCGACGGGCAAGTATTTCTATAATTACCCGATTCGGTTTGTTCCCAGTCCTTAGGTTTTCCGTCGGTTTTATAGGGTGCAAGAACTTTTTTTCTTTGTTTTACGGCGTCGAGATTAAATGTGTAATCGTCGGACATAGTTGCAAAGAAAATATCTTCCATAGAATTTTTCCAGTTGGATTTAGCACCCCTACCTTTTTCCCTTTGCCAAGTTATGCGGTTACGCAAAATAAAGTGGCGATCTAATATTCCACCTATCACGAGTGAACTTTTCCAGTCGCAACACACGTAAATACTTGCCGTATCTTTAAGTTTTGGCTTTACTGCGTCAATCCACTTCTCGGTATACTCGGCATACTTTAAGTCGCTTGTCTTTCTAAAAGTATTTCCGTGAAAACTTTTATCAAGATTATATGGCGGATCTACTATCAAAAGATCTACGCTTTTATCTTTTAGGTTGGAAAGCGCCGTAAAAGCGTCGCCAACAACAGTTTTATTTACAGTCGTATGGGTAACGTCTTCCGCCTTAACCATTAGCGGTAGGTATTCTTGCGCTTTCGTCATATCGAAATCTATCGTTTTATTCTTATTTGACTTCATACTATTTACGGTAAAGTTTAATCCATACTTCTGCCTTTTCAATTAAATCGGCGTTGTTCTTGGATTTTTTCATCATCTCTATAAGGCTATCGGTAGCGTCGTTTCTTTCAGATAAGATTTTACGCAATTTATACACGACGTCAAGTTCCTTTTCGGAAAGTAAAAGTTCTTCTTTTCTTGTGCCTGATTTATACAAATCAATGGCAGGGAATATTCTCTTCTCGGAAAGTTCACGCGATAAGTGTATTTCCATATTGCCCGTGCCCTTGAATTCTTCATAAATAATGTCGTCCATACGACTACCCGTATCTACCAAAGCCGTTGAAAGTATGGTAAGGCTTCCGCCGTTTTCAATATTTCTAGCAGCGCCAAAGAAACGTTTTGGTCCTTGCAAGGCATTTGGATCAAGCCCACCCGATAACGTTCTACCCGAAGGCTCTACCACGTTGTTATACGCCCTTGCAAGTCTTGTGATAGAATCCATTAAAATCACTACGTCTTGCCCTACTTCCACAAGGCGCTTTGCTCTATTTATTACGAGTTCCGCCGCCCTTACGTGATGACCTGTAAATTCGTCGAAAGTAGAGAATACTACTTCACCGTTTATACTGCGCTTTATATCGGTAACTTCTTCGGGGCGCTCGTCAATTAGCAATACGATAAGTTTTACTTTGGGGTAATTCTTCTCTATTGCTTGCGCTATCTTTTTAAGTAGCGTGGTCTTACCCGTCTTCGGGGGCGCAACTATAAGTCCCCTTTGCCCCATACCGAGCGGTGCAAACATATCTATGCAACGAATAGCGACGTCTAAGCAGTTTTCTTCGTTTTCGAGTTTTAAGCGTTTAGTGGGATAATACGGCGTAAGGTCGTCAAAGTTAGTCCTTTTTAAGAATAAAC
>CASDPM010000087.1 GCA_949282465.1 uncultured Bacillota bacterium | reverse complement strand
CAATAACTCCGTTTTCATATTTTTGTGCTGTTCCTGTTTTTCCCGCAACACGATAACCTTCTATGTAAGCGTTTTTGCCAGAACCTTGCGCAACGACGTTTTCAAGCATTTCATTTAAAATTTCAGACGCTTTTTTACTTATGACCTTATTCTTTAAGTTAGGTTTATTTTTCTCGGCAACAATGCCGTCGTTTGAATAAATTTCACTAACTAAGTATGGCGTATAATAGTTTCCGCCATTAATTGCCGCAGCGGTTGCCATTACCAACTGTAACCCCGTAACCGCTATCGTTTGACCAAAGGCTATTCTAGCCAAATCAACGTTTTGAACTACGGTTTTGGGCAAAACCATACCTTGCGCCTCACCCGAAAAATCAACACCCGTAACACTTCCAAAGTTAAACAAATCTATGTATTTATATACGGTTTCCTTACCGAGCGACATGGCTATATCAACAAAAATCGGGTTGCAACTGTTGTTTAATGCGCCTTGCAAATCTAAACTTGAATGCTTCCCGTTTGCGTGATTATTCCAGCATTTAACTTTTTGCCCGTCAATATATCTATACCTTGACGAATTATATATATGATGTACCGAATACGCCTTATTGTTTCCGTTCAAATACTCTTGAATATTTGCTGCGCTCGTTATGATTTTAAAAGTAGACCCTGGTTCGTATATATCGCTTATTAGCGAGTTTCTACTTAGAGAATGTAAAAGGTTCAAATCATCTCTTGGTATATTGTTTAAATCGTACGACGGTTTATTGCTTAAAGCAAGAATCCCACCCGTATTTGGATCCACTACCATAATTTGGGCAGTTTTAGCGTTGTGTATTTGAATAGCCTCGTCAGTAGCAGTTTCACATAATTGTTGAATATCGTAATCAATAGTAAGTTTTACGTTTAACCCGTCTGTTGCAGGAACATAACTTGCTTTTCCTCCGTCTATCTCAACACCTACTATATCCGTTTCGTATAAAATCTCGCCGTTTATTCCCGATAAATATTTATCGTAATAAAGTTCTAACCCCGATTGTCCTTTACCGTCACTTGAAGTAAAACCTAAAACCGTCGATAAAAGTTGATTATACGGATATATTCTCGAATTATCTCTTGAAACGTAAAGCCCGCTAAAATTATATTCAAGTAATTTATCTATTTTCTCTTTTTCTACTTGCTTTTTTACGGTAATCTCACTTGAATAGGTCGTTGTTAAACGATTACGAACATAATCCTTATTCATTTCGAGAACAGTTGATAGTGTTTCAATTAAAAAGTCCATATCGTCTACTGCTTTTTTTCTTACAAATACGGTGTACGTGTCTTTATTAGACGCTAATACCACGCCGTTCACGTCGGTAATCTCTCCACGCGTCGCTATTATAGGTATTTCTCTCGTCCATTGATCAATGGCTTTTGTTTGCAAATCTTCGCCCCAAATCACCTGAACGTAAAACAATCGACCTAAAACGGCGCAAAATAAAAAGGCTACCGCAACAATAATTGCAAATAACCTCTTTCGTATAACTGTTATTGAAAAATCGTGTTTGATAACGAAAACTCTCCTTTACTTAGTTTCTCGTTATAGTATATTGTTTTTTTATCGTTTTGATTACTTAGAAAGCATACCTATTTCTTCAGCCTTATCGATAACGTAACCGTCGTTAGAAATGTCGTATACTTGTTCTTGAAGTTCGGTTGTTTCAGTAATCAATTGATTAAGTTTTGCTTGTTTTTCCCTAGTAGAACCCTTAATATTCGCTAAAACACCCGTATTTATGATAATTAATGCCATTACTACGGTTATCGTTAAAGCGTATAAAACAGCCAAAAGTTTACCCTTGCCGTTAAGACGATATGACGTTTTATTAGCAGTATCCGTACGATCCATTTCTTTATACATTTGATCAAGATCGTCAGTACCAAATTGCATAGTCGTAGATGTCGGTTTAATATCTTCATCTTGTGCAACGGCTTCAACAACCGTATTTACAGGCTCTTCAACTACAACGTCGGACGCGCTTACTTCGGAAAATCTATCGTAGTTCATTAACTTTTCAAGATTTTTTTGCATTCTTGCCTTCGCTTCGTCTATGCTTTCTTCACGAACGGGCGTGGGATTTTTATACTCGCTATAAGACGAAGGTATTTCTCTATCAAGAACACCTACTCCGCCTGATCTTTCGCTTGTACCGTTATAAGAACGTCTTGTGGTTATCATAATTTTCTCCTTATATCTTTTCAGCAATCCTTAGTTTTGCGCATTTTGAACGACTGTTTTCCGCAGTTTCCTTTTCCGTTGCCACTATCGGATGCCTAGTTAATATTTCTATTTCTTTTCTTTTTCCGCAAACACATACCGGAAGACTTTTATCGCAAATGCAGTCGCATTCAAGTTCCTTAAACGCTCTCTTTACAATCCTATCTTCTAACGAGTGGAAGGTAAGTATCACTATTCTACCACCCTTATTTAACGATCTTGCCATTGAAAGCACCGTTTCATATAGTCCGTCAAGTTCTCCATTAACTTCAATCCTAATGGCTTGAAAGGTCCTTTTGGCAGGATGCCCGTCCTGTTGGAATTTTTTAGGTATGCTATTTACTATAATTTCCGTAAGTTGCCCTACGGTAGTTATTCTATTTTTCTTTCTTTCGGCTACGATATTTTTTGCAATGTTTCCCGAAAATCTTTCTTCGCCGTACTCCGAAAGAATTCTTTTCAAATCTCTCTCGTCGTATTCGTTTACAACTCTTTCAGCGTCTAACGGATTATCTCTATCCATACGCATATCAAGTCGAACGTCCTTCGCTAAATACGAAAAACCCCTTTCTCTATCATCAAGTTGAAAACTCGATACACCTAGGTCTAAAAGTATTCCGTCAAAGGCTTGTACGTTATATTCTTTTTTTATTTGGTCAAAATTTTTGAAATTATCGTTTATTAAGGTAAACCTACCGTTAAATTCACTTAACTTCTCACTCGCGCGATTTATAGCGTACGTATCAAGGTCTGTCGCGAAAAGATGTCCCGTAGGTGAACTGCCTTTCAATATTTCGTACGAATGACCACCACCGCCAAGCGTACCGTCAAAATATATCCCCCCGTCTTTAAGATTAAGCCCTTCTATACACTCGGAAAGCATTACGGGTACGTGCTTAAATTCAGTCATTGTCTTTCAATTCGTCAATAGCGTCGGCAAGTTCTTCAAAGTTAACGTCGGAAAAATATTCGTTCCAAACTTCTTCACTCCATATCTCTACACAGTTAGGACCTTTGAAAACTATTATATTCTTTTCAATACGTGCGTACTTTCTCAAATTTTCAGGTAAAAGTATTCTTCCTTGCTTGTCCTCTTCCGCCTGCCACGTATTATAAAGAATAAATCTTGCCGCCTTTAACTGCTTTTCCCTATAAGCGTTAACGTTTTTAAGGGTGGCTTTTACTTCCTGCATTTGTTCTTCACTATAAACGTAAAGACATCCGCCAGAACCTACTGTAATCGAATAGTTACTACCGAGTTCTTCGCGGAGTTTTGCCGGTATTCGCATTCTATTTTTAGCATCTAATTGATGAGCGTAATTTTTACCGGACATAAATGCAGACTAACCCCCTTTTCAATAAGTTACCATAATTCTATCACAATGATTGACCACTGTCAACCCCTTTTTTAATTTTTTTGACCATTTTTTAAAAAAATTTTTAATCTTTTATATATTCTTGACCACTTTTTTCCAAAAAATCTGATTAATTTTTGAATTTTTTCCAACAAATAAAACATTAAATCGCTTGTTATTTTCTAATGATTTTTTTAATCGCAATTTTGTTTCGACTTGTTTTACTGTAAATTCTTCACCAGTTAAAATTTTTTTGGGTCGAAAGTGGTCAATTATCCCAAATTTAACGAAATTATAGTGCGTGCAACCCAAAATTAATGTTTCGCAACGATTAAAACTATTTAAAAGGTGACGTTTTATATCAACCTTATTTAGACTAAATAAATTATTTTCTATATCTTTAACTAAATTAGGCAGTCCTATCACCTGCAAGTTTTTATAGCAAGCAAATTTTTCAGCGGTTTTAACAGTTGAAATTAGCAAGGTATTCTCGCCGTTAATCAAACACCTTTCTACGGGCGGGAAAACGCCGAAACACGGCACGGAAACAAAAGCGCGGATTCTTTCTAAGATTGTCACGCTAAGCGTGTTACAAGCTACAACTAACGCCTTAACGTTAAAACTTAAAATATATATAATGTTTTTTAACGTAAGCGACCATAAATCATTTTCAGTTCTATCTCCATAAGGGGCATTATCGTTGTCGCCAAAATATAAAAACCGCTCATTTGGAAAGGCCTTCGTTAACTCGTCAAGCACAGAAAGACCACCCACACCACTATCTAAAACTGCTATATAACCATCATTCATACTAAATTGTATGAAAAATTATTAAAAAATAGTGAGAAATAAAAAAATAATGACTAAAATGTAGTTGCATTTATAAATTATTTATGATAAAATGATTTAGAAATTAAAAGTAAAGTAAACTTAAGGAGTGCATTTCAAATGGCCAACATTAAATCTGCAAAGAAAAGAGTTTTAGTAAACGCTAAAAAGGCAGAACAAAACAAATCTATTCGTTCGGCTTTCAAAACCGAAATTAAAAAAATCGATCAATTACTTAAAGAAAACAAGTTTGAAGAAGCAAAGGCAAGCCTTGCTAAGGCTTTCTCCGTTATTGACTCTGCTTGTTCTAAAAACATTATCCATGCTAACAACGCCGCAAACAAGAAGTCTAAACTTGCTAAGAAAGTAGATAGTGCTATCGCAAACAACAAAGTTGAAGCACCTGTTGAAGAAGTTAAAGAAGAAGTTAAGGCTGAAGCCGTTGTTGAAGAAGCACCCGTTAAAAAGCCCGCAACTAGAAAGCCCAGAGCAAAAAAGGTTGATACTGAAAAGGCTGAATAATTTAACAATGATTAAAAGACCTTGCTAATATGCAAGGTCTTCTTTATTTTCATACAAAAAAAGAGACTTAAAAAAGTCTCTTTTTATTTTTATTCCTTTATTTCTTCTTGATCTTTTGGCTTACTTTCAACTTCGTAATTATATTTAAAAGGTATCTTTTTGAAATAATACAATAAAATCAAAGCGACACCCCCTGCTATAAATAAGAACGACATCCATTGCGAAGGCGATAACCCCAAGATAACAAATCCCCTATCGTCGGTACGGAAAAATTCTATAAATATTCTCCACACCCCGTAAGCGATAAGATATAGCGCCATGGTTATATTACAACGTTTAGAGAAGAATATCCAACTGAGCACACCGTACGTTGCAAACAAGAAAAGCGATTCGTATAACTGCGTGGGAACGTAATATCCCCAGCCGTTTTTAACGCCATCCATCCAAATTCCACCTACAACGTATTCACGACCAAGATATTGACCATGACAACAGCCTGCCATAAGACAACCTATACGACCAAAAGCATGAGCAATTAGAATACACATAGGTGCTACTATAAAGATTTTGTTAAATTCTTTCACGTGCACGCCTTGTTTTTCGCCTTTTTTGAAAAACTTGAAATAAAAATGACCACCAAGGAAATACGCAAGCAAGAACGCGCCTGCACCACCGATAAAACCACCCATAGCAGTAAGCCCTGCGCCCATAAAGTTAAATGAAGTAAAGCCCGATCCGATCCAGTTATATACCGCTTGAAACAATTTTGCAAACAAAAAGCCCAAAGCAATAGCAACGATTATAACGTAAAAACTGAAATCAATTACGTCTCCATCAATTTTCAAATGTTTAGTAAAGAAATAGTAAGTCAAAAAACAACAAAGAACGCCAACAGCGATACAAATGCCGTACATATGAACTTCCATTCCAAAAATTTCAAACAATGCATTTGGTAACATAAAATCTCTCCTTATGCGGTTATTATACAACCGACAAGAAAAAAAGTCAATTATAATAAGTTTTTATGCGAATTTTTGTTTGCAAAATATGTTTTATTTGTGTATAATGTAAAGGTAATTTACGGAGACGTATCGAAGTGGTCATAACGAGCCGCACTCGAAATGCGGTTGTCGGGAAACCGGCACAAGAGTTCGAATCTCTTCGTCTCCGCCAAAAACCTAAAACGATCTACGTTTTAGGTTTTTTTTCAAAAGGAGATGTTTTTATATGTCAAATAATGAAGAAATTCAAAAAATCGAGCAACAAATTAAAGATCTAGAAAATAAAAAAAGAAAATTACAAGAAAAAGAAAAAGAAGAAATCTTAGATAAAAATTGGGCCGAAATTCAATTTCAAATAGACAATATAACTAGAAAAGACTGTTTATGCAGATATTTGACACATAACACAAAGACCATTGACATTTTCGATTCTTTTATACGAAGCACAAAAGAATTTTTGCTTCTAGAACGTGTTTATTTCTTTGGTTGTCCTATTTATAGAAGAACAACTCTTTTTGACGACTCTAAATTACTCAATACATATTTTAATATATCATTAATCATTATAAAATCGTGGAAAAAAATTAGAAGACAAAAAAACAATCTAACAATAACATCTATTAAAAATAATGCAAATAAAAATATTGATAAAATCTTAAACCCATCAAAAGATTTAGACGTTTTATTAAATGAAATAAAAGAATCTATATGCAACGACTTTAAAATTGATTACGAAAGTAAGGATTTAGACGATATTCC
>CASDPM010000086.1 GCA_949282465.1 uncultured Bacillota bacterium | reverse complement strand
AACTTCGGAAAGGGCGTCTGAATCGGTAGCCGTCTTTGCGGGTTTTGCTATTGCCTTAACCTTATCGCCACGGCGAAGATTGTATTTTTTTACGTTGTAAGCGCTTACGTAAACGTCGTCCTTAGAGTTCTCGTAATTATTCGCACGCAAGAATCCATACCCCGACACGTGTAGTTCTAAAACGCCTTCCATCACCTTTTTATCGTCACATTCTTCAACGACGTCTTTAAACTCTATCTTAATATTATCGGGCTTAATATCTTCGTAAGTGTCGTGCGCGTAATATTTAGAAACGTCAACTTTAATTTTTGTGCGCGCGCCACGGTTTGATTTGGGTTCGGGCGTAAGCGAACCGTTTTGTATTGCGATAATCTCTTTAATAAGCGTTTCTTTATTCTTTGATGCAGGTGATTTCACGCCAAGCAATCTTCCGATTTCACGAAGAGTGTTATGATGCTCTCCACTTAAAATTTCTTCGGTAAATTTAATGAATTTAACCATTATAAACTCCTTTTCTAATCCTTTAATAAACTTTTCTTAATATCTCGCGCGGAATTAATTGCCGAAACGAACGCAAAAGTCAAATTGTACCCACCGCAATCTCCGTCTATATCTAAAACTTCACCTATCACGTACATACCTTTGGAAAGTTTACTTTTATACGTGTGTTTATTTATCTTGTCAGTCAATATTCCGCCCTTGGTTACTTGCGCATACTTAAACCCAAGCGTGCCCGTTACTTTAAGACGGAAATTTTTTACGGCGTAAGCCACGTCTTTGGCGTTTAACGAAGATGCCGTTTTTAATATCGCTTGACCTATCTTTTTGTTTATTATACCCGAAAGTAAATCCCCGTCAGCAATAAACGGTGTGTTCTTTTTCTTATCGGAAATAAGTTTTTCCGTTTGACTTGCCGTATAATCGGGTAAAAACTCTATAATAACGTAAGGGTTTTTAGCCTTTGCAAGATGCCCTGAAATTTGAAATACCGCAGAACCTGATATGCCGAATTCAGTAAACAGTAAATCCCCCGTATTACTCTTTAACGGGACGTTACCGTCAAACGCAGTTACCCTTGCCTGTTCTTTTAAACCCTTTAATCCTTTGATTTGGGAAAGTTCGGTTTTTAATTGAACTAGCGACGGGAAAAGCGCCGTCTTTTTATGACCGAAATTTTCAAGTAGCGAATAAGAACTTCCGTCCGTTCCGAAATGGGGCGCTGCACTTCCGCCGACGGCTACGACTACCCTTTCGGCAAAAACCGCTTGGTTTTCCGAACAAATTTTGTAAACGTTGCCGTTATCTATAATTCTTTTAACGTAAAAGTTGGTTACCGTTTCAACGCCTTTATTATCTAAGTACGCGCGAAGTACGTCTAGCACGGCGCTTGCTTGTTTAGAAACGGGATACGCTTTACCGTCAGGTTGAGTTGTCAACGGTATTCCCAGCGAGTATAAATATTTTTCTAGTTCCACACATTTAACGTCTTCTATAAACGCCGAAATAAAATCTTTATCACCATAAAAATTTTCAGCGGTTATAACTTTGTTGGTAAGGTTACCTTGTCCGTTACCCGTGGTTATAAGTTTTTTGCCCACTCTATCGTTTCGCTCTAATATAACGACTTCGCCTTGTTTTAAAGCAAGTTCGCCTTTCACGAGTTCTACCGCACAAGTAAGCCCCGAAGCACCGCCACCAACAACGGCTACTTTATAAACTTTTTGCAAAATAGGGTTCTCCTTGAAAAAATTGCTTGACTATAAGCCTTTTATCTATTAAACTAAATTTAGTGAGGTGAATTTTTATGACTTTGTTTGAATTTCTTGCGTCGAATCTAAATTACGTTCTTATCGTAGTGCTTTTTATAGTGATAATCGTAATCGCAAGTTTTATCGGTAAATATATATTGAAATTATATGATTTGAAAAAAAGTGAAATTCCACCAAAAAAGAAAAAAGAAAAGTGATTTGATTAGAAATCTTTTAGTCGGCAAGGCGAAATCGCCTTGTCACTTTTTATTTGATTAGGTTTAATAAGTCGGCAGGTGTATTGGCAAAAACCGTTGCGCCTGCTTTTTTTAATTGTTCTTTACTGCGATAGCCCCAAAGCACGGCTATGCCTTTTGTGCCTGCGTTAATAGACGTTTCAACGTCCGTTTCCCCGTCGCCGACAAAATAAGCGTTTTCAGGCAAAACGTCAAGTTCATTAAGTATGGAAAGAGTCGCCGTTTTATCTGGTTTACATTTTACCCTTCCACTTTGCCCAACGACTTTATCAAACCCGAATTTACTTAAATGGTTTTTGTAAACTGTGTCCGTGGTTTCTTGCGGTTTGTTCGTAAGTATCGCAAGTTTATAACCTTTATTTTTTAAAGCCGTTAAAACTTCGGCCATACCGTCGAATATCTTTGTTTTTAAACTTGGCGACGCCGTATAAATGGTGTTATAATACGCAAGTCTATCGTCGAGTTCGGTTTCGGTAAGCGATACGTTAACCGAATATTTTACCAAGTTCCTAGCACCCGTTCCTAGATACCCTTTAATCGTTGGTTCGTCGAGTAGCGGATACCCGTAATGCGAAAGCATATAGTTGATATTTTCGAGTATATCGGGCAAAGTATGTAAAAGCGTTCCGTCTA
>CASDPM010000085.1 GCA_949282465.1 uncultured Bacillota bacterium | reverse complement strand
GAAAAGGTTTTGAATAAATTTATTTTAGATCCTAGACTTTCCGATTACGACTATACCTTAAAGTGTGTGATAAAAGAAAAACAACACGTGTTAAGCGAATCGGAAGAAAAACTTTTGGCAATAAGCGGTGAAACACTTTCTAGTTTTAGGGAAATCTTTACAAAGATAGATAACGCCGACCTACCGTTGAAACCCTTAAAGTACGGCAAACAAGAAATCCCCATGAGCCACGGTATGTACGGCGTGGTTATGCACGGTTCGGATAGGCGTCTTCGTAAAAAATGTTTTAAGCATTATTACGGCGCGTATATATCTTTAATGAACGTTATTTCGGCAACCTATTATGGTAGCGTTAAAAAGGACGTGTTCGTTGCAAAAGCGCGTAAGTTCGATTCGGCGCTTTCGCTTGCGCTGTTAGGGGAAGACGTCGGCGTGAACGTTTATCAAAATCTTATTGAAACGGTAAATTCCGCACTCCCGTCCTTGCATAGATATATGGCGGAGAAAAAGAAGGCGCTTAAACTTAAACAAATGCACATGTACGACATATATGCACCTGCGGTTGAAGAAGCCGAACTTAAACTCGAATACGACAAAGCGTACGAACTTGTTATCGAAGGGCTTAAACCGTTGGGCGAAGAATATTCGTCGCTACTTAAAAGGGCGTTCGACGAACGCTGGATTGACGTTTTTGAAAGTAAAGGCAAGCGTAGTGGCGCATATAGTGTGGCGGTTTACGATACTCATCCGTACGTTTTATTAAACTATCAAAAAACCACGCACGACGTTTTTACTATTGCGCATGAAATGGGGCATAGTATTCACTCTTATTTTTCTAATCGCACACAGCCTTATTCTAAGGCCGATTATAAAATATTCGTTGCCGAAGTTGCTAGTACGGTTAACGAAGTGCTTTTGATAAAACATCTTCTAAACACGGCAACCGATAAAAAACTTAAAAAATATCTTTTATCTTATATGCTCGAAATGATAAGGACGACGTTATTTAGGCAAACCCAGTTTGCTGAATTCGAACAGTTCTCTCACGACGCAGTTGAAAAAGGTATTCCGCTTACCAAAGATATGCTTTCTGAAAAGTATTTGGTAATAAACGAAAAATACTACGGGAAAGCAGTTATAAGTGACCAAGAAATCAAATATGAATGGGCTAGAATACCCCATTTTTACAGGGCGTTCTACGTTTATAAATACGCTACGGGCATAATAAGCGCACTCGCTATCGCCAACAGGATTTTAACCGAAGGGCAACCTGCGGTGGACGATTACTTTAAGTTTTTATCTTCGGGTGGAAGCGATAGCCCCGTAGAACTTTTGAAGATTGCAGGCGTGGACCTTAACGACAAAAAGCCGTTCTTATCGGCGTTTAAGGCGTTCGACGATGCGTTAGAAGAATTTACTAAACTGTAATTATTTACGGTAAGGAGCAAAATTATGGCTACAACTAATAACAAAAAGACGGCTAAAAAATTCACGGGGGACTTGCCCCACAGTATTGAAGCCGAACAAGCACTTTTAGGGTGTTTGCTTTTAGATACGAAAATTCAGGTTGAAATAGCGTCTTCGCTATCGGAAGAAGACTTCTTTGCCGAATCACATAAGTATATTTTTAACGCTATGAACGAGTTGATTAAGAATAATAAACCCGTTGATTTAGTTATGCTTACCGATTCGCTTGAAAAGGAAGGCACGTTAGAACAAGCAGGCGGTATCGAATACATTGCAGGGCTTACCGACATTATGCCGTCTACTGCTAACTATTATTCTTATTACGATATAGTAAAGCGCGACAGTTTACTTCGCCGTCTTATACTCGGTTCTTCGGAAATTATTAAAGAGTGCCAAGGAACGACCGAGATGAACGAAGCGCTTGCATACGCCGAGAAAAAGATATTCGATATTTCGGAAACTGCCGATAATAGCGAAATGGTTAAAATCGGCATGGTTATTCCACAAGTTATCAATAAGTTCGACGAACTTTCAAAAGATAAAAGCGCTTACCGTGGCATTAAAACCAAGTTTAGAGATTTAGATAGAATTCTTAACGGCTTGCACGGTAGGGACCTTATGATTCTTGCGGCCCGTCCTGCCGTAGGTAAAACTTCGTTCGCAATGAATATAGTTGAAAATCTTGCTTTGCAAGGTTATACTTGCGCGGTATTCTCACTAGAAATGGGTAAAGATCAACTCGTTCAAAGAATGATTTGTTCGGTTGCAGGCGTAAACATGGGCAACGCGCTTCGGGGGCAAATGAGTAGAACCGAATGGCTTAAAGTTGCAAAGGCAAGAGAAATGCTTTCTAACGCTAAAATATACATAGACGATTCGTCAATGATAACGCCCCAAGAAATGTTGTCTAAATGCCGTAGGTTAAAGAGAAAGACGGGCGCATTAGACTTCGTTATGGTCGACTATATTCAACTTATGAACGGCTCGGGCAAAAAGAACGAAGAAAACCGTCAACAAGAAATTTCTAATATTTCTCGTAACCTTAAAATTATGGCAATGGAACTTAACGTGCCCGTTTTGGCGCTTTCACAACTTTCACGTGCCGTTGAAGCGAGAAAAGGTAGACCGCAACTTTCCGACCTTCGTGAATCGGGCGCAATCGAACAAGACGCAGATATAGTTATGTTTATTCATCGCCCCGATAAGAACGCAAGTGAAAAGGAACTTGCCGAAGGCAAAATAAAGAAAGACGTTGCTGAAATTATTATAGCAAAACATAGAAACGGCTCGCAAGGCACGGTTGAACTTTACTTTAAGGGCGAATGTACTAAATTCCTTAACCTTAATAGTGATACGGGTGAACCCGAGGACGAAGACGGTTCAAGACCTTCTCATCAGGTAAATACGGGCTACGAAACCTTGCCCGATAAGACGCAAGTGGCAGAAGAAGAACAATCGCCTATGCCAGAAGAGGCTCCGCCGGAAAATTCCGACGGGTTAGATCCTATTGACACAAACATTTTCGGCTAATATGGAAACGGTAATAAAACAAATAACTAGCGAAAGCGTGGCTACGGCGTGCAAAATACTTCTTGACGGTGGAATAGTCGGCATGCCGACGGAAACCGTTTACGGACTTGCAGGCGACGGTACTAACCCTGATGCAGTAAAAAGAATTTTTGAGGCAAAGGGTAGACCTAGCGATAATCCGCTTATAGCGCACGTTCATAAAGATTACGATTTAAGTACGCTAGTTCAAATAAATCAGCCGTACGTTTACGACCTTATAAAGGCGTTTACGCCAGGACCACTTACCATGGTGTTTATAAGCAAGGGCGTAGTTTGTAGCCAAGCGGTGTGCGGTGGCGAAACACTCGCCGTAAGAATTCCGTCGCATCAAGGTTGTCAAGAGTTGCTACGTGCTATAAATAGACCTATCGTTGCGCCGAGCGCCAACCTTTCAAAGCATACAAGTCCTGTAACGGCAATGCACGTTTATGACGATATGAAAGGCAAAATTCCACTTATACTTGACGGTGGGAAATGCCAAGGTGGAATAGAGAGCACGGTTTTAGACGTTACGGAAAGCGTTCCTAGAATACTTCGCGCAGGGCTTGTTACCAAGGAAATGATAGAAAGCGTTACGGGGCGTTGCGAAATCGCTATGCATAGAGATGGCGATAAAGTTCGTTCACCTGGCGTAAAGTATAAACATTATAGGCCAAAGTGTGAAACGGCGCTTTACGGTGAAGACCAACTAGACCAAGTTTACGCTCATTATGAAAAAGTTAAAAGTCAAGGCAAAACGCCTTATATAATGTGCGCCGATCATATCGCTAACAAGTTTGACGGGTTAAATCTTTTAAGACTCGGCAAAACAGCGGAAGAAATTGCATCTAATCTTTACGATAAATTACTTGAAGGTGAAAAAATTGCCGACGTTATAATAGCGGTTGCAATGCCTAATGAGGAAGGAATTTTTCTCGGCGTTATGAACCGTCTTAAAAAGTCGTGCGGATAAAAAAGCAGGTAATAAAATGAAAAGAATTGTTTTCGTATGTACGGGTAACACGTGCAGAAGTCCTATGGCTGAATTAGTGTTAAAAAGCAAGTTTAAACAAGCGGGAATAAAAAACGTTAGAGTTTCTAGCGCAGGGCTTTCGGCTGTGGACGGAACTAAAATAAGTAAAAACTCGGCAAAAGCGTTAAAGAGTTTGGGAATAAAAAGTTATTCTTTTAGGTCCAAGCGCTTGACGGCGGAGATAGTAAAACGTGCCGACATGATAATATGTATGACGGCGGAACACAAACGCTATTTATCGGGGATAAACGGCGTGTATACAATGGCGGAAGCCACGGGATTTACCGACGTTCCCGACCCTTATGGCGGTGATATTAACGTATATATGCACACGCTTGACATTATCGAGCGCGCTTGTGATATAATAACTCAAAAAATTTTACAGATACAAGGAGATTTTTAGACATGAAAGTTGCTATCGGATGTGATCACGGCGGAATTAACTTAAAACCCGCGCTTATTGATTATTTAGAAAAGAAAGGTATAGAATATATTGATTTCGGTTGTTACGGAAAAGATTCGGTTGACTATAACGAATACGCTTTGGCAGTTTCTGAATCGGTTGCGAAAAAAGAATGTGATTTAGGTATACTTATTTGCGGAACGGGCATCGGTATGTCCATTGTTGCGAACAAGGTAAAAGGTATTCGTTGCGGACATTGTCACGACGTGTTCTCCGCTAGAATGACGAGAGAGCATAACGACGCAAACGTGCTTGCTTTCGGCGAAAGAGTTATCGGCGTAGGGCTTATGCTCGATATAGTCGAAGCCTTTTTGACAACGCCTTTTTCTAACGGGGACAGACACGTTAATCGGGTAAATAAAATACAAGCGCTTGAAGACAAGAATTTCAAATAAATATTTTTAGGAGAAAGAGATGAATAAAGTAACAAAAGCGATTATTCCTGCTGCTGGACTTGGCACTAGATTTTTGCCTATAACAAAAGCCGTTCCGAAGCCTATGTTGTCGGTAATAGATAAGCCCACGATACAGTACATAGCAGAAGAATTATCTTCCGTTGGTATAGAAGAAATAATTATCGTTGTAAGCCCTGGTTCGGACGTTATAGAGCGCCACTTTGGGGAAGCAGACGCGCTAGAAAAGAGATTGCTTGAAGACGGCAAGACCGAACTTTATGAAATCGAACGCCAAACAAGGCGATTTAACGTGCGCTTTGCCGTACAAGAAGTTGCTAACGGGCTTGCAGGCGCAATACTATGCGCTGAACCTTTCGTAAAGGACGAGCCGTTCGCACTACTTTTAGGCGACGAACTTATCTATGCGGGCGAGAACGATAAACCGTGTATGAAACGCCTTACCGAAATATTCGAAAAAACGGGTAAAAGCGTTATTGCAACGATGGAAGTGTTCGGTGACGACGTAAGCAAATACGGTAATATAGGCATAGAAAGCGAAGAAGACGGAATAATGCAGGTTAACGCTATAATTGAAAAGCCTAGCGTTAACGAAGCACTTTCTAATAACGCCATTATCGGAAGATACGTTCTTTCGGGCAAGGTTATGGGTATGCTTAAAAAATTGCAACCTAGAAATAACGAAATTTATTTGACCGACGCCCTTCACGAACTTGCCGAAAAAGGCGAACTTTTAGCAAGTTGTTTTGAAGGTATTAGATACGACGTGGGCGATAAATTCGGTTACGTTCGCGCAAATATAGAATACGCGCTTAGGAATAAAGAACTTGCAAAACAAACCAAAGACTTAATTAAACAACTTGCAAAGGAACTGTAAAATATAGTTTATGTACGATAAAATTTGTCCGTATTGCAAAACGGCTCTTTCACAATTTTATAATACCGGAATGCTCGGTTGCCCCGAATGTTATAAGGCGTTCGAGTCGGAGATAAATTCCGCTTTGAAAAAAATTCAAGGCGCGATTTTCCATACGGGTAAAGAGCCAAGGCTTAATGAAGAAGATAAAAAACTCTTGGAAAAATACCGCTTTTTATTGCTTGAAAAGGAAACGGCAGGGCTAGAAGGCAGGTTTGGCGATATGGCCAGGCTTGGCGGTATGATTTCTGAACTCGCCGAAGAACTTAAAAGGAGAAGGCTTATATGAGTGTGATAATACCCGAATTATTAAGCGGAACAATTGTCACTACGCGCATACGCCTTGCTCGAAACTTAAACGGCTATCCGTTTAGGATTAGCGACACCGAAAAGGCAAAAGAGATAGTAAGAAAGGTAAATAGGGCGCTTGTTAGATGTGATACTTTCAAACTGTTTTTTATGTCGAACATGACCGACTTAAAACTCGAAGCAATGAAAGAGAGACATCTTATAAGCACTAACCTTATTGAAAATAGAGAGTGCGGTGCGGTGTTGATCAACGGTGATGAAAGCGTTTCGGTAATGATAAACGAAGAAGACGTTATTCGCGAACAATGTTTTATGAAAGGTTTTCGTCTTATAGAAGCCTATAAAAAGATAGACGGTATAGACGACGAACTTGAAAAAAATTTAGATATAGCGTTCGATAGGCGATTAGGGTATTTAACCGCTTGCCCTACGAATTTAGGCACGGGGCTTCGCGCGTCGGTAATGTTATTTTTGCCAGCGCTTACCGAAAGCGGTAAAATTCAGGCGCTTATCAAGGAAATTAAACGGTTAGGCTTAACCGTAAGGGGACTTTACGGTGAAGGCAGTTCGGCGGAAGGGTATATGTACCAAATTTCCAACGAAGTTACGCTCGGCGTTTCCGAATACGATATTTTGTTAGAAGTTCAAGAAACGGTCGAGCAAATTTGCAAAGCCGAACGTGCCGAGATGGAAAGGCTTTACGGCAAGAACGAACTTAAAACAATGGACAAAACAAGAAAATCGTTCGGAATACTTACCAACGCAGTTCTTCTTCCTTACGGGGAATTTTTGCAACACGTAGCGCAAGTTAAACTCGGCGCAATGCTTGGTATGATAAATATTTCCGACGTGGAAAAAATAGACGACCTTATAGTCGCCGTTCGTCCTGCAAACTTGTGTGAGCAGTACGGAAAAAAACTTTCGTCAACCGATAGAGATTTGTTTAGGGCTAAGGTGGTTGGCACTCAATTATTAAAATTAAAGGAGCAGGGTTAATATGTTTTATGATGCATTTTCTAAAAACGTAAATCAGGTTATAGACTTTTCTACGGCGCTTGCAAGGCGATATGGATGTAGATACATAGGTAGCGAACATATTTTGTTCGGGCTTATTAACGTGCGAGAAGGTAGGGCGGCGTCAATTCTTAGTGAGGCGCGAGTAGATAACGATAGATATCTATATTATTTCCAAAAAACCATTGACAAAACGCTTGTTATTCCCGGCAATATGTTTACGCCAAGAACCAAGCATTTGTTTGAAAAAGCGGTTGATATATCCTTAAAAGCGCATTCGGGTTTCGTTGGTACCGAACACCTTTTGCTTGCGGTATTGCTTGACTATGAAAGCGTTGCCGTTGCAATCTTGAAAGCGTTAAAAGTCAACGTGGAAAAAATGGCGGAAGAAATAGCCATTTCGCTCATGGGTGGTGGCGCAGAAGACGACTATGAAGAAACGGATGATGATGAAACCGAAAATATTTTTGCAAAAGAATTCGGCAGGGGAAGTTCTACGCCTAAGCGTGATGACAAAAAGCCTATGGCGGAAGATTTGGGCGAACTTTCTAAATTCGGCGTTAACCTTAACAAACAAGCAATGGACGGTAGACTTGATCCCGTTATAGGTAGAAAGGAAGAGATTGATAGAGTAATTCAAATTTTATCGAGAAGAACTAAAAATAATCCCGTTCTTATCGGTGAACCGGGCGTTGGTAAAAGCGCGGTAGTAGAAGGGCTTGCTCAGGCTATCGTAAAAGGTAACGTGCCGGAAATTTTAAGTGATAGAATAGTGTTTTCCTTGGATATCGCAGGTATGCTTGCGGGCGCAAGGTATAGGGGCGATTTTGAGGAAAGGCTTAAAAAGACCATAGATACCGTAAAAGAAAAGGGCAATATTATTTTGTTTATAGACGAAATCCATAACATAGTCGGTGCGGGAAGCACGGG
>CASDPM010000084.1 GCA_949282465.1 uncultured Bacillota bacterium | reverse complement strand
ATAAAATTATCTTGATTATAAGAGGATTTATGGCACGTTTTAAGAAAATACCGCAACAAAATCATGAAGGTAAAATCGTTTTGGGTAGTGGCATAGTTGATAGTATCGTCATGCTAGCCGTAAATGAGCTTGAATACGTTGAACTTGACTCAACTGCACCACGTTCAAAAATGAAAAGTAGCGCAGTAAAAGTTGCTTTTGATAAAGACGGGGTAAACGTTGAGGTGGCCGTTAAGATTCATTATTCTCAAAGCGTTTCCGACATGGCGTTTAAAATTCAAGAAGCAATAAGACACAACGTGGAAGCAATGACGGAATATCATATTGCAAGCGTTAACGTTATTGTTCAAGACGTAACTTTTTGTGAAAAAGAAGTTGCTACTACAAGCGAAAATTAAAAATGGAATTTGACTTATGAGAAGTTTGGCGAGAGAAATTGTATTTAAGTATTTGTTTTCACAGCTCTTCAATCCAAGTGATGAGGAGCTTTTTACTGTTTTATTAAACAATGATAATCTTACTGAAAATGATAAGGTTTTTGCGAAAGATTTGCTTAAAGCAGTTGAAACAAATAAAGAAACGTATTTTTCCGAAATTGAAAGCATGTCTATCGGTTACAAGTTAAATAGGGTATTTTCTGCCGACAAGTGCGCTATTTTAATAGGTATGGCGGAATTAAACGCTTTTGATACTGACGTTCCGATTATTATTGACGAGGCTGTTAAGCTTGCCGTTAAATTTTCTACTGAAAAGAGTTCGGACTTTGTTAACGGTATACTTGCTGAATATTCAAGGAGAATTAATAAATAATCATGGCTGAAATTATAGACGGTAAAATTCTTTCACAAAAGGTAAAGGATGAGCTTAAAGTTAAAGTAGAAGATTTTAAGAATAAATACGGTAGACAAATTACGCTTGCCGTTATTTTAGTTGGTGAAAATCCTGCATCACAGGTTTACGTGAAGAATAAAATAAAGGCAACTGAATACGTTGGTATGAAATCGTTGTCTTTTTACTTGCCCGAAGATGCTAGCGAAGAAGAAGTTAAAGAAACCGTATTATCCCTTGCCTCAAATAATGGTGTTGACGGTATTTTGGTGCAATTACCACTTCCTAAACATCTTGACGAAAATAAAATTTTAAATCTTATACCTGCCGAAAAAGACGTTGATGGTTTTTTGGCGGAAAACGTTGGAAATCTTACTTTGGGATTACCAACAACGGTTGCATGCACACCTTTTGGGGTGCTTAAAATGTTGCAAAGTATAAATATAGATCTTTGTGGTAAAAACGCCGTTGTTTTGGGTAGAAGTAATATTGTTGGTAAACCTATGGCAATGCTTTTGCTTAAAGAAAATTGCACGGTTACCATATGTCATAGTAAAACGCAAAATCTTAAAGATATTTGTAAAAATGCTGATATTTTAGTCGCAGCAATCGGTAAACCTAAATTTGTTACTGCTGACATGGTAAAGGATGGGGCGGTGGTAATTGACGTTGGTATAAATAGAACCGAAAATGGACTTGTCGGTGACGTCGATTTTGATAACGTAAAAGAAAAAGCGTCGTATATAACGCCCGTCCCTGGTGGCGTTGGGCCTATGACGATAGCAATGCTTCTTGAAAATACTTATCTATGTGCTGAAAGGAGAGAACAAGCCCTTTGATGACGCCTGCATACGATAAATATCTTAATATATTTGAAGATTATTTAAATAAAACGCTTAAAGTTTTGATAAAGGACGTGCCTAACCCACTTGACAAGGCAATGGTTTATGCTGTTACAGACGGTGGGAAAAGGGTTAGACCGGTATTGTGTCTTGCAGTTGCGGATTATTTAGGAGTTGACGTTAACTTTGTTCTAAATTACGCTCTTGCTATCGAGTTAATTCATTCATACTCGTTAGTGCATGACGATTTACCTGCAATGGATAACGACGATTATCGCAGGGGGAAACTTTCAACGCATAAAAAGTTTGGTGAGGCAAACGGTATTCTTACCGGTGACGCTTTGTTAAATCTTGCGTTTGAATGTTGCTATCTTAAAGATGAGATTAGTAAAAACGAATATAATGCAATCAAACTCATTGCCGAATATGCAGGTTCAAAAGGGATGATAGCAGGTCAAGTTCTTGATCTAATTAACGAAAAAAAAGAAGACGTTTCAAAAGAAATTCTTTATTCTATTTATGAGAATAAAACTGCAAAGTTGATTACGTTGCCACTTTTAGTTGCTAGCGCCATAAGTGGAAATAAGTATTTTGAACAACTTAAAGAAATAGGCTTTAATCTTGGAATAATGTTTCAAATTACTGACGACATAATGGACGTTGAAGGCTCGCTTAGTTCTATCGGAAAAACACCGAATAAAGACGCGCAATCGGGAAAACTTACGTCGATAAAGATTTTTGGGTTTGATGGCGCGAAAAAAGTTGCAAAACAACATTATGAAAAATGCAAGGCGATTTTAGAAACTATTCCCAATTGTAGTTTCTTAAATGAATTTATCGACTTAATGTATAATAGAAAAAAATAAAAACACAAGCGATTGTGTTTTTTATTAGTATGAGATTAGATAATTATTTAACGGAAAAAAATTTTTTTGATACGCGAACCAAGGCGAAACAAGCCATTAGTCGTGGCGAAATTTTGCTTAATGGAAAAGTAATCTTAAAGGCATCTTATGAAGTTGACGTGAATATAGATTACAATATTCAAAAGATTTGCAAAACTGAATACGTGTCGAACGGTGGATATAAACTTGAAAAAGCGTTAAAGGATTTTAATTTTTCACCTATTGATTTGATTTGTGCGGACATAGGCGCGAGCACAGGTGGTTTTACTGATTGTTTGTTACAAAACGGTGCAAAGAAAGTATACGCTGTGGATCTTAACGATACTCTATTGCATGAAAAATTAAAAAACAACTCATCAGTTATTCAAATAGTCGATAATGCCAAAAATTTAACTAATACTTCTTTTTATGATAGAATTGACCTTGTTGTTGCTGATTTAAGTTTTATTTCGGCAACGATAGTTTTACCTGTTTTTGAGAAAATACTTTCTAATGATGGTTATTTGCTATTACTAATAAAACCGCAATTTGAAATGGGCGAAAGACGTAAGTTTAAAAATGGAATAGTAAATGATAAAAAATTAAGGTTAGAAGCTTGTCAAAATATTATTGATTCAGCAATAAAACATAATCTATTTCCACATAAAATAACGGTTGCGCCTATAAACGACAAAAAAAATATTGAGTATTTGGTATTGTGTCAAAAAAACAATAAGATTGATTTTGATTTTTCAAACTATAATTTGATTTAAAATAAAATTATTCAAAAAAATATTCATTTTTATTGATAATTAAACTGTTTTATGATATTCTTTTTTTAGGTGAAAAAATGAAAATTTTAATATATGGAAATACGGGGAAGGCTTGTAGAAATGAATGGATTTCTAATCTAGAAACCTTACTTAAAGCAGAAAAAATCGAATACGATATTATTTCAAGAGAAGATTTGCAAAATGAAATGAGTGCCGACGCTTTATTTATTCTTGGTGGAGATGGTACGATTTTACATTTGACTGAATTTGCCTCTAAAAATAATATTCCTATAATAGGCATAAATGCCGGTAAACTTGGATTTTTAAGCGAATTCGAAATTTGTGAAACGGAAAATGCTCTCAATTCCCTAATAAAAGGGGAATTAAAACAAGATAAAAGATCAACGTTAAGTATAGAATTTAATCAAAAAAAATATATAGCACTTAATGATGCTGTTGTTCAAAGAATTTATACTGAAAACGAAGACGGGATTATATCTAACATTGAAATATTTATAGATGGTAAAGCAGTAGATATTGTAAGGGGTGACGGCGTTATTGTTTCGACGCCAACAGGTTCAACCGCATATTCTCTTTCGGCAGGTGGGGCAATTCTTGCGCCCAGAATAAACGCACATTCAATAACGACTATAAGTGCACATTCTCTTCATCATAGGCCTATAATATTTTCCGCTGATTCCACGTGTGAACTCTTGTTAAAGGAAGGCAATATTGCTGGTTTATTTATTGATGGAAAGTTGGTTGACACGCTTAAATGTGGTGATAGGATTAAGGTTTCAAAATCTGAATTATTTATGACTTTTTATAGAAAGGAAACTTCGGATTTTTACGATAGATTATTGTCAAAATTAAACGTTAATTTTAATAGGGGCTAAATAATGACAAAAAAAGAAAGACATAAAAAAATTCTAGAATTGATAAATGAGTTCGAGATTGATACTCAAGAAGAACTCACGTCAAGGCTTAATGAATATGGATGTGACGTTTCTCAGGCGACGGTTTCGAGAGATATTAAGGAACTTGATTTAATTAAGAGTGCTGGTAGAGAGAAAAAAGTTAAATACTTAAAATTAAGTAATAACGTTGATATTCCGAAAAAAATTATAGATTTATATAAACACGTAACTCTTTCAATAAGTTATGCTAACAACCTTATCGTTATAAAAACGTTAAGTGGTAATGCTAGTAGCGCAGGCATGGCTATCGACGCTATGCACTTTCCACAAGTGTTGGGAACAATTGCGGGTGACGACGTTTTGCTTATAATTGCTAAATCTAATTCGGATGCTGAAACTATTGTTAAAACTTTAAGGACTATTTAATGTTACAAAAATTAAGCATTAAAAATATTGCGCTTATTGAGAGTGCAGAAATAAGTTTTTCGTACGGTTTAAACGTTTTGTCAGGTGAAACCGGCGCGGGGAAATCCGTTATTTTGGAGTCCCTTAATTTTGTTTTGGGCGCTAAAGCCGATAAAACTTTAATTAGAAACGGAGAATCGGAATGTTCTGTAACAGCGGAATTTGACGTTTCGACGAGTTCTGCAACAAAGAAAGTTTTTTCCGATTTTGATATTGACGTTGATGATTATTTAATCATTACTAGAAAATTTAATTTAGACGGTAAAAGTTCTATAAAAATCAATGGAAATTCCGCAACGGTTGGAATGCTTAAAAAGTTTACCTCAAATCTTGTGGACGTTCATGGACAAAGTGAACATTTTTATCTTCTTAACGAATCAAATCAACTTGATTTGATTGATAAACTTGGATATGAAAGCAATTTTAAGATAAAAGAAAAATTGCAAACGCAATATTCCGAATATAAAAAGATTATTTCTTCGCTTAACGCGTTGGGTGGCGACGAAAGTCAACGTCTTGTAAAATTAGATATTCTAAACTATCAAATTAAAGAAATAACCGAAGCCGATATTAAGGAGGGCGAAGAAGAGGAATTGCTTAACGTTAGGCAAAAACTTCAACATCAAGAGAAGATTGTTACAGCACTTAACTCGATAAAATCCGCCATTAACGACGAGGGTGGAGTTAGTGATATTTTGTCTAATGCGAATAAAATATCTTCAAGTATCTGTGGTTTTGGTAATGATTTTGCTAATTTAGACGATAGAATAAGTAATGTTGGCGCAGAGATAGATGATATTTGCGACTCTGTGCAAAACCTTCTTGATGGGTTTGATTTTGGTGAATATGATGCCGATTATATTGAAGATCGACTAGATTTAATTAAAAAAATCAAGCGCAAGTACGGTAAGGATTTTAATGAAATAAGTGAATTTTTGCAAAAAGCAATAGTTGAAAAAGAAAATCTTGAAAACTTTAACGAAGTTGCACGAGATTTATTAATAAAAAAGAAAGAAAAAGAAACTGTTTTATATAATTTATATAATGAATTAAGCAGTTTAAGAAAACAAACTTCAAAAGATTTTGCCGTTCGAGTTGTAAATGAATTTAAGGAACTTGGAATGCAAAATGGACAATTTTTTGTTCGTTTTAACGAATTCCCGGATATCGAGAGTTGCAAATTTGAATCTGATAACGGTGTAGATGAAGTTTCGTTCATGTTTTCAGCAAACCTTGGCGAAAACGTTAAGCCATTATCTTTCGTTATAAGTGGTGGCGAAATGAGTCGTTTTATGCTTGCAATAAAAGCGCAAACGGCAAAATGTAATGAAATATCGACCTTTATATTTGACGAAATAGATTCAGGAATAAGTGGTGTTATAGCAAAAGTAGTTGCTGAAAAATTCGCAAAAATTGCGTTGGATACACAAATTATTGCCGTTTCTCATCTTCCGCAAATTTCAGCAATGGCGGATACTAATTTGCTTATTTCTAAACATGAACATGCGGGACGTACAATTACAAAGGTAAAAACGCTTACAGAAAAAGAAAAAATAAGTGAAATAATAAGGCTTGTAGGCGGAGAGATTGAAAGTGTATCTGCAAAAGAACACGCTATTGATCTTATAGATAAAGCGATAAAATATAAAAAAAGTATTAAAAAGTCGGATTAGAATTCGGCTTTTTTGTATATTAGAAAAAATTTTACCCACAATATATAAAGACGGGGTTGATAATGAAAGTTAAAAATAAAATTTTTTCTATTTTAATACTTATTTTTTCGTTGTTATATTTTGGAGTGAACAACGTATATGCTACTAATGAAAAAGTTTATCTTGGCGGTATGACTGCTGGGTTTTCTTTATATACGAGAGGGGCTACTGTTGTTGGCTTGTGCGACGTAATAACAATCGATGGAATAAGTTCTCCTTCAAAAAAAGCCGGTATTATTGTTGGTGATATAATACTTTCTATTGATAATAATGACGTAAATTCTGCAAAAGATATTGAAAATATTGTAAAAAGTAATAAAGAAGTAAAAATCAATGTAGATAGAAACGGGGAAAATTTCACCTTCAATCTTGTCCCTGCAAAAGACGTGTCTGGTCAATTTAAATTAGGTGTATTCATAAGAGATTGTATAAATGGTATAGGTACCGTAACTTATATAAAAAATGATAAATTTGCATCACTTGGTCATCCTGTAATAAATAACGAAGGGGCTTTGCTAAAAATAATTAGCGGAAAGATGTTCCCGTGTTATATTACGAGTGTAATCAAAGGTGAACGTGGTAAAGCAGGTGAACTTCGCGGGGTGTTTGATAGAAGTTGTGAGATGGCGAAAATTGAAAATAATTGTGAAAATGGCGTGTATGGTACTGTGTGCAAAAATAATTTTGCGACGTCAAATCTAAAAGAAATAGAGATCGGATCTGCAAAAATAGGTGATGCGACAATTTACTCGACAATCGACGGGGATAAAATTTGTAGTTACCGTATTTCAATTATAAAAGTCGACGTAGAAAACAAGCAAAATAAAAACTTTGTTGTAAAAATTACCGATAAAAAACTCATTGATAAAACAGGTGGTATCGTCCAGGGGATGAGTGGAAGTCCTATAGTTCAAGATGGAAAACTTGTGGGGGCGATTACGCACGTATTTATTAACGACCCTTCTCGTGGTTTTGGAATAGATATATGCAATATGATAAACAATTAGTATATTACTATTAAGTTTTATAATGATTATGTTAGACATAATGAATATTTTTTTATCAATTACAGAAAATATTTTTGTAAAATGGAGGATTTTATGAAAAAGAAAATTTCTGTAATTTTTATTTTATTAGCGTTTATAATGACTGTAGGCTGTTTTGCTGGTTTTAAATCAAATAACGTTTACGCAAACGATTTTGATTTCAAATCAAAAGCTGCATATCTTATGGATGCTTATAGTGGAACTGTTGTTTATAAAAAAGATGAAACAAAACGTTTGCCGATTGCAAGCATGTGTAAAATTATGACACTTTTATTAGCGTTTGAAGAAATTGATGGTGGAAATTTATCTTTTTCTGATAGTATAGTCGTAAGTGAAAAGGCTTCTGGCATGGGCGGTTCACAAATTTTTTTGGAAGCAAATGCTGAGTATAAAATTGAAGAATTAATTAAGGGTATTGTTGTTGCATCTGCAAACGACGCTAGTGTAGCAATTGCCGAAACGATTTGTGGATCGGAAGATTTGTTCGTGAATAAAATGAACGAAAAAGCAAAAGATCTTGGAATGAATAATACTTGTTTCGTAAACTGTACGGGTTTACCGAAACTTGGTCAATATTCCTGCGCCGAAGACGTTGCAAAAATGTTTTGTTCTTTGTTAAAGCATAAAGATTATTATAGATTTTCATCAATTTGGATGGATGAAATTGAACATCCCGAAGGAAGAATAACCGAAATTTCTAACACAAATAAATTGATTAGATTTTATGATGGTTGCGATAGTGGTAAAACGGGTTATACAAGCGAGGCTGGTCATTGTTTATGTGCATCGGCAAAAAGAAATGGTATGCGTTTAATTTCCGTAATAGTTTCAGCACCCGATAGTAAAACAAGGTTTGGTGAAGCATCAACGATGTTTAACTATGGTTTTGCTAATTTTACTAACAAAATGATTGTTGACGATAAAAAACCATTAGACGTTAAGGTAAGTGTTGAAAGTGGAAAAAAAGACGTAATTGAGGCAATTGCAGAACGCCCGTTGTTTATTTTTTCAGAAAAAGGTACTGAACATGCCATCGAATTAAACTTTATTCCTTTGTATAAAGTTAAGGCCCCTGTCAAAAAAGGAGAAATAATAGGAAAATTAATCGTTTATGAAAATAACGTTGAAATAAATTCTGTAAACGTTATTGCAAACGAAGACGTTTTAGAAGCAACGTTCTTTGACGTAATTAACGATATTATAACCGACTGGTCGATTATTTAGTTATTGTTATAGTTATTGTTATAAGTTTATTTTAATACTGCAATAATTTTTTATTAAATGCTTTTTATTGACTTTTAACTGTTTGTTTTGATAAAATAAGAAAAAAGAGTTTTAGGTTATTATGAACGCAAGAAATACGTTAAAAGTTAATGAGTTAGGACATTTAGAAATAGGTGGTGTAGACGTTACAGCGCTAAAAAAAGAATATGGAACGCCTTTATACGTTATGGATAAGGCATATATTGAAGATATGTGTAACGTCTATTCTAAAACTTTGCAAACCGAATACGGCAATGGTTTAATTTCCTATGCGTCTAAAGCGTTTAGTTGCTTAGAAATTTATAGAATTGTAAATTCATTAGGACTTGGCGCTGACGTTGTTTCAGGAGGAGAACTTTATACCGCAGTTAAAGCAGGATTCGATACGAGTAAACTTTGTTTTCACGGCAATAACAAAACCGAGGCTGAACTTATAATGGCGCTTGAAAATAACGTTGGGACAATTGTTATCGACGCATATTCGGAAGCCGAAAAACTTAATTCAATTGCAAAATCTTTTAACAAGGTTCAAGACGTTTTAATTCGTATTAACCCAGGGGTTGAAGCACATACTCATCATTTTATTCAAACTGCAAAGATTGATAGTAAATTTGGTTTTTCCATTGAAAACGGTGATGCGCTTGAAATTGTAAAATACGTTTTAACCAAAGAAAATCTTAAACTTAAAGGTTTACATTGTCATATAGGTTCACAGATTTTTGAAAAAAAATCTTTCGCCCTTGCCGTTGATAAGATGATTGATTTTTATAAAATCGTTAAAGATACGCTAAATTATGAATTCGACGTTTTAAATCTTGGTGGTGGTTTTGGAATTTGGTATTCCGATGGCGACGCAAAAATCAATACTTCTCAATATTCGGAATACATTAAAACCATTGCGCAAACTCTAAACAAATCTATTAAGGATAAAAAAGTTAAAAAACCCTATTTGATTTTGGAACCAGGGCGTTCAATTGTTGGTGAAGCGGGAATAACTCTTTACACGGTTGGCAATATTAAGGAAATTAAAGGTGTAAAAAATTACGCCGCTATTGACGGTGGTATGTTTGACAATCCGAGATTTGCCTTATACCAAGCAAAGTATACAGTTTGCGCCGCAGAAAAAATGAACGAACCAACAAATATAACATATACAATTGCAGGTAAATGTTGTGAAAGTGGAGATATTATTGCCGAAGATTGTAAACTTCCAACTCTAAATGAAAACGACCTTTTGGCAGTATTTTCGACGGGTGCGTACAACTATTCAATGGCAAGCAACTATAACCGCAATCTTATTCCACCTGTTGTAATGGTTAAAGATGGAAGTTCTTATTATGCTGTCAAACCACAAACATATGAAGATTTAATTAGAAACGATATTTAGGCATAAAGGCGCAATAATGCGCCTTTTTTGTTGATTTTTTTTAAATTATACTTTATAATATAATAAGTTTTGGAGGGGAATCAATGTATCCTGAATTTGTGTGGAAAATTATGGATTATATCGCTATATTTTTAGCGCTTATTATAGTTTTGCCTTTGCACGAATTCGCACACGCTTTTACGGCTGTTAAATGTGGTGATCCAACTCCAAAATTCTACGGGCGCTATACTATAAACCCACTTGCACACTTTGATCCTTTGGGGCTTATTTGTTTTGTGTTTGCGGGCTTTGGTTGGGCAAAACCCGTTCCAGTCAATCCTAACAATTTTAAAAATTATAAATTAGGAAGTTTTTTGGTTTCTTCTGCCGGTGTATTTGCTAACTACTTGCTTGCTTTTATAGTTTTTCCACTTTGGGTGTTATCTTTTAGAATACCTGAATTTGGTTTGTTTACCTATGTTTTGCAATCTACACTTGGCAATATCGTTATTTTAAGTCTTGTGTTTTTTGTTTTTAATCTTATTCCCGTATTTCCATTAGACGGGTTTAGAATTCTTGATTGTTTTTGCGATAAAAATAATCCGATATATAGATTTTTAAGGGATTACGGAAGATTTGTTTTATTGTTTTTATTTTTATTAAGCGTTATTGCCGACTTTACGGGGTTTTATCAAATAGATATTTTAGGTAGAGCAATAAATTTTTTGGTATCTTATATTGAAATACCTATTACTGCTTTTTGGGGGTTGTTTTTTTAATGGCTGAATTTGAATCGGTTGTCGATTATTCAACAAAACTTGATAATTTTGAAGGCCCGTTAGATCTTCTTTTACATTTAATTAAGGAAGCAAAAATTGAAATTAAAGATATATTCGTTTCGCAAGTTACCGAGCAGTTTTTGGCGTATATGGACGGTGTTGCAGTACTTGATATTGACAAGGCGAGTGAATATTTAAATATGGCTGCTACTTTACTTGAAATTAAATCAAAATCAATATTACCTAAGGTTGAAGAGATTGAAGATTTTGAAGACCCTGAAACAGCGCTTATTAGACAACTTGAAGAATATAAACTCTTTAAGGAAGCAAGTGAAAAACTTAAAGGTCAAGAAAACGTAGATAGATTTTATAAAGAACCAGACAAATCTGTTGGCGAAGTTAAAGTTGTTTATACGGATTTTAACCTTGAAGGGCTTATTGAAGCCTTCTCAAAGTTAATGATGCGTGTAGACGATAAAAAAAGGCAAGAAAACGTATTAAAAGAAATACCAAAAGAAGTATTTACCGTAAAAGATAAAGTTGAGCATATTAGGACTGTACTTTTAGACCGAAAACAAATGAGTTTCTTTGAAATGTTTTCAAGTTATTACACTAGAAATGAACTTATAACGACATTTCAAGCCATGCTTGAATTGTTAAAGTTGCAATACATAAAAGTCGAACAAAATGGCGTTTTTGACGATATAACGATAATTTTAAGGGATGATAGAAATGAAGAACTTGGAGAAATTGACGAGTATAATTGAATCAATAGTTTTCGTTTCGGGTACACAAGTGGCAATTTCCGATATTGCCGAAAAACTTGAAGTAACTGATAAAGACGTTATCAACGCAGTAAAAGTTTTGCAAGAAAAATACTCGGGTGATAGCGGAATTCAACTTTTAATGTTTAACAAAAAACTGCAATTTTGTTCAAACCCTAAAAATTCAGAAGAAGTTTCTTCTGTGCTTAACCCTATAAAAGAGCGTGAACTTTCTAGGAGTATGCTTGAAGTTGCTGCAATTATAGCGTATAAACAACCTGTAACTAGAATTGATCTTGAAGAAATTCGCGGTAATAGTGAGTATGCAGTACAAAAACTTTTAGAACTTGGAATAATTGAACCTGTCGGAAGAAAAGATGCGGTTGGTAAACCCGTTCTATTCGGCACGACTGATAAATTTTTAAAACGTTTTCAAATTTCGTCGCTTGACGAGTTGCCTGATTACGACGAATTAATGAGTAAACTTCAACTTATTCGTGGTAACGATAAACCTGATGATGATTATTTATATAGTAAAGACGTTTACGTTGAAGAAACAGCAACTACCGAAGAAGATAAAATAGAAACGGTTGCACCGCCACAAGATAATACGACGTCACCGTCTGGCGAAGATTCAGGAGATGATTTTGACTTGCCGGATTTAGAAGATGAAGAAATTCCAGATTTTCTTAAAGGTGAAGATGTGGAAAAATTTTAATCAAAATATAAAAAGAACGCTTTTATGCGTTCTTTTTTTGCATATTTAATTTTATTATGCAAATATTAAATTAGTGTTAGCAACTGTTTTAATTGTATCAATAATATTGTTTTTTCCGCTTTTTTTAAGTATAAACGGGTTTATTTCAAAAGATTTGAAAAAAATATATTTTTCTATTTGCTTATTTGGATTTATTAAAATTTTAAGCGGTTACGCACAATTTTTATCCGACGGCGTTGCCTTTCATTTAACTAGAAAAAAAGCGTACATTTACTTTTACAAAAAGATATTTGACCTTAAAAATTCCGTTAAGCCGTTAAAAGATTATCACATTATAAAATTCCATTCGGTTTTAGAAATAGGCTCTCTCAATGGTCTTTTTTTGCCTTTAAGCGTAGGAATAACGTTAAACTACGTAAATAATATTTTATTATGGCTTTTCGATAACAAAAAACCTTACGTAAAAATAAATAATTATATTG
>CASDPM010000083.1 GCA_949282465.1 uncultured Bacillota bacterium | reverse complement strand
AAATATTAAAGAAATTTTGGCAAAACTTAATGAAGAACAAATCAAACCCGTTCTTGATACCGAGGGGGCAGTTTTAGTTATTGCAGGCGCGGGAAGTGGTAAAACTCGCGTGCTTACAAGTCGTATTGCGTATCTAATTTTGGAAAAGGGTGTTGATCCGTCTGAAATCATGGCTATCACCTTTACAAATAAGGCGGCAGGCGAAATGAAAGAAAGGCTTGAAAAGTTGGTTGGATACGTTGGTAGTATGTGGGTTTCGACCATACATAGTATGTGCGTGCGTATTCTTCGTGGGGATATAGAAAAACTTGGCTACGATAGAAACTTTACTATTTATGACGAAACTGATAAAGACAAGGTATTAAAGCGCGTTGTAGAAGAACTTGGCTACGACGCCGATACTCTTTTAAAAAGTATTAAAAATCACATTTCCATTGCAAAGAACGAGTGCCTTACGCCAAACGAATATAAAAACGCATATAAGGATATAAGATTTATTGACGAGATATGTTTAGCATATCAAGCATATGAAAATCATCTTTCGCGTTCAAATGCCTTGGATTTTGACGATTTGCTATTCAAAACTTATGAATTATTCGTAAAACATCCCGAAGTTGCCGATTATTATTCGCGTAAATTTAAGTATATACATATAGACGAGTTTCAAGATACAAATAAAGTGCAATTTTTACTTGCTAGAAGATTATCAATTGCAAATGGTAACATTTTTGTCGTTGGTGATGACGATCAAAGTATTTATGGTTGGCGTGGCGCAAAAATTGACAATATTCTTTCCTTTGACCAACTTTACATAGGTGCTAAGGTTTATAAATTGCAACGAAATTATCGTTCTACAAAAAAGATTTTAGAACTTGCTAACTGTATTATAGCAAATAATAAAGAACGTAGAAAGAAAGAACTTTGGACGGATAATCCTGACGGGGTTAGAGTTGAAACGTTCGTGGGGAACGACGAGAATAACGAGGCAACTTTCGTTGCTTTGCAAATTAAAAATTTAATGGCGCGTTCTTCGCTCAACTATTCGGATTTTGCCGTTTTTATGCGTGTAAACGCCATTTCTCGCGCTTTTGAACAAGAATTTTATAAATATAATATACCGTATAGAGTTTACGGTGGTTTTAGATTTTTTGAAAGAAAAGAAATAAAAGACGTTTTAGCGTACTTAAAACTAATAAATAATAATTATGACGACGAGTCTTTTTTGAGAAGTATAGGTTGCCCAAAAAGAGGAATAGGCGATAAAACGCTTAGAGAACTACGTGAATACTGTTCGGGGCTTGGAATTTCACTATATGAGGGGCTAAATTATCTTGACCAAACTTCGATAGGAAATTCGGCAAAAACAAAACTTTATAATTATAAAATTTTGGTTGATAGTTTTATGGCTTACGCTCAAAACCATAAAGTTAGCGAAGTTATTACGTATGTTTTAGAGTGTACGGGGTTTTTAGAACAGTTTGCTGAAAAGAGCGAAGAAAACACTTCAAAACTAATGAATATTGATGAATTAAAGAACTCGGCGGAAGAATTTGCTAAAATTAACGTAGGATCTACACTTTCCGATTATTTGAATTCGGTAACTTTGAGTTCGGATACCGACGATTTGAATTCCGACGACGTCGTAACGATAGCGACTATTCATGCGTCTAAGGGGTTAGAGTATAAGTGCGTGTTCGTAACCGGGCTTGATGAGAAAATTTTGCCGATTAGCCGTAGTCTTGAAAATGATGATGAACTTGAAGAAGAAAGAAGACTTATGTACGTTGCAGTTACAAGGGCTAAGGAAAGACTTTATCTAACACGTGCTACGAGTAGATATATGTATGGAAGAAGAGATTATATGTCGCCTTCAAGGTTTTTGAAAGAGGCTCAACCTGTTTTAGCGCCTAAAATTCAAGAGCCGAAAAAGAATTATTCTTTCGAAGAAAAGAGTTATTCTCGTTATGACGATGATAATAATTACGGAAGTTCAAGTGGTACGTATTCGTCAAACTATGCGAAAAGTTTATTAAATAGCAATAAGCCCAAAGCAAATGCAAACGTAAATGCGAGTGGGTATAAGTCGGGTGTTAAGGTAAAACACAAAAAATTTGGTGAAGGAACTGTAATTATGGTAAATGGCGCAGGGGATTCTATGGTTGTAGACGTTGCGTTTAAGGGCGTTGGAATTAAATCACTTGCGATTAAGTTTGCGCCTATGGAGATTATCTAAATATGGATAGAATGAAAGAACTTGTAAAAATATTAAATAAATATGCTTATGAGTATTACGTTTTGGACAATCCTACCGTGTCTGACGCTGAATACGATAGGCTTTACGACGAACTTAAAAAGATGGAAGAGCAAACGGGTATTGTCCTTTTTGATTCGCCCACAAAACGCGTCGGTGGCGAGCCTATTTCTTCTTTTAAAAAACATAAACATATTGAGAGATTGTATAGTTTAGACAAATCGACTACCGTAGAAGAACTTTTGGCGTTTGATAAAAAGATAAATAAAGACGGGGAACAATATGATTATACTGTTGAGTATAAATTTGACGGACTAACCGTATGTTTAACTTACTCCGATGGTAAATTCGTTCGTGCGACGACTAGGGGTAATGGTGTGGAAGGAGAAGACGTTACAGCGCAAGTTTTAACGATAAAAAGTTTTCCATTATTAATTGATTATAGTGGAACTTTGGAAGTGCAAGGCGAAGCAATAATAAAATTATCAGTTTTAGATGAATATAACAAAACTGCTTTAGAACCACTAAAAAATGCGCGTAATGCCGTGGCGGGGGCTATACGAAATCTTGATCCAAAAGTTACTGAAAAGCGCCGTCCAGAAATAATGTTTTATAACGTAAATTATATGTCTGACGGCAGTTTGTCTTCTCAAAAAGAGTGCGTTGAATTTTTAATTGAACACGGCTTTAAGGTGCATCCGTTTTTTAAGATTTGTCCCGATATAAACTCGGTTATATCAGCCATAAATGAGATTGAAATCAATAGAAAAACACTAGATATTTTGACTGATGGTGCAGTAATAAAAGTAAATGATTTTTCAAGGCGTAAAGAACTTGGTGCAACCGATAAATTTCCGCGCTGGGCTATGGCGTTTAAGTTTGAAGCGGAAGAAATTACCACAATACTTAAAGACGTTGTTTGGCAGGTTGGTAGAACGGGTAAACTTACGCCTCTTGGATTGTTAGATCCCGTTGAATTAGGTGGTGCAACCGTAAGAAAAGCGACGCTTAATAATTATGGCGACGTGTTGAGAAAAGGGATTAAAAAAGGCGCAAGGGTTTTAATAAGGCGTAGTAACGAAGTTATTCCTGAAATTTTAGGAACGACTGAAATTACCCCTGATTGTGAAGACGTGGTTAAACCGGAGATTTGCCCTTCTTGTAATAGTAAATTAGAAGAAATAGGCGCAAATTTGTTTTGTACAAATCGTTCTTGTAGAACGAGAGTTATTGCCAAACTTACCAACTTTGCTTGTAAAAACGGTATGGATATTGAAGGTTTTAGTGAAAAAACCGCGGGGGTTTTGTTTGACGATTTAGGGGTGAATTCTTTTAGTGGTCTTTATACGCTTGATAGAGAAAAAATCCTTGATCTTGATGGATTTAAGGATGCTAAAACTGATAATATTTTATCCGCTATCGAAAAATCTAAAAACGTACCACTTGCTAACTTTATTTACGCACTTGGTATAGATAACGTGGGTAAGAAAACTGCAAAGGATTTGGCTGAAAGATTTAAGAATATAGAAAATCTTAAAACCGCCACTTTGGAAACTTTGTCGGGGATTGACGATATAGGCGAAATTATCGCTGAGTGCATTGTAGAATATTTTGCCGACCCTGAGAACGTTAAAGAAATAGACGCTCTTTTGTCGATAGGTGTCAATCCTGTTTTTGAAGAGAAAGTTAAAGCGGGCGTTTTTTCGGGTGAAAAAGTTGTTTTAACGGGAACTTTAACAGATTTTAAGCGTGACGAGGCAGGAAAAATCATCGAAAGTTTAGGTGGCGAAGTGGTTGGTAGCGTTTCAAAAAACACCACGCTAGTTTTGGCTGGTGAAAATGCTGGAAGTAAACTAGATAAAGCCAAGAAATTAAACGTAAAAATAATCGGCGAAGAAGAGTTTAAATTGCTGATAAAAAGTTGAAATAAATAGTTTTTTGTGATAGAATAGATATAATATATCTATTTGAGGTTGATCATAATGCTAAGTATGACGGGTTACGGAAGGGCTGAATATAATCAAGATGGTATAAATTTAGTTGTAGAAATTAAAACCGTGAACAACCGTAACTTTGATTTAAACTGTAAAATTCCGCGTGCTTTTATCGCTTTGGAAGATTTAATTCGCAAAACTTTACAAAAGTATATTAGAAGGGGTAGAATTGATTTTTTCGTTACCTTTTCCGATAAAAGAGAAAAATCGGTTGATATAGAAGTAAATCTTGAAAAGGCGGAAAGTTATTATAAGGCGTCAAAACTTATTGCCGAAAAACTTGGACTTGATAATGACGTTACAGTTTCTTCGATAATGCGTTCACCTGACGTTATAACTGATAATAGTCTTGTAGACGTTACTGAATTTGAAAGTATTTTATCGCAAACGGTTGTCGATGCTTGTGTTAAACTTAACGAAATGCGTAAAATCGAAGGCGCAAAACTCGTTCAAGACATGTGTACGAGAATGGAAACTATTCTCGTTCTTAAAGATAAAATTCAAGAGCGTGCTCCGAAAGTAGCGCAAGAACATAAAGAACGTTTAAAAGCAAGAATAGAAGAAGCGCTTGCCGACGTTAAGTTTGACGAGACTAGACTTTTAAATGAAGTGGCTTTTTACACCGATAAAGTCAATATTGACGAAGAATTAACAAGATTATCTTCGCATATAGCACAGTTTTTAGAAATTGTTAAAACCGAATGTGCTGGAAAAAAACTCGATTTTCTTATGCAAGAATTTAACCGCGAAACTAACACTATTTGTTCAAAGTCAAACGATATAGAAGTTACTGGTTATGCACTTTCGCTTAAAAACGAGATTGAAAAAGTAAGAGAGCAGGTGCAAAATCTTGAATAAGAACGTTTTAGTAGTTTTGTCGGGCCCGTCAGGTGTTGGAAAGGGAACGGTTGCAAAACTTTTAGTTGAAAGAAATAAGAACGTTGCGTTAAGTATATCGTGTACCACAAGGCAACCAAGGGTTGGCGAAGTTGACGGAAGAGAATATTTCTTTATAGATAAGAATACTTTTAACGATAAGGTAAAAAATCAAGGTTTCTTGGAGTATTCCGAGCATTTTGAAAATTGTTACGGAACGCCTAAGGACTTTGTTTTTGATAAACTTGAAACGAACGACGTGTTGCTAGAAATTGACGTGAACGGCGGTTTACAAGTTAAAAAAAACTATTCAGATGCCGTGTTAATTATGTTAGTTCCGCCAAGTGTTGAAGAAATTAAGCGCCGTCTAATCAAGCGTGGAACAGAAAGTGAAGAGAAAATAAATCTTCGTATGGAAAGAATCGAGTATGAACTCAACAAAAAGGATCTTTACGACTACGTGGTCGTGAACGACGATTTGGAAACGGCGATAAAAGAAGTCGAAGAAATTATAAAAAAAGAAAAACAGCAATAAATATCATTGTAAAGGAGAATTAAAATGATACATAAACCACCTATTGATGAATTAGCAAATAAAGTTGGATCTAAATACGCTCTTTGCGTTGTAACCAGCAAGCGTGCAAGGCAACTTATGGAACAGGCTCAAAATCAAGGATATAGAGACGTTCCGGGCAAAGAAAAACCATTGTCGATTGCGGCTCAGGAAATTTACGACGGCAAGTTGGTTGCAATTAACGACTAATTTTTTGTTTATGAAAAGTCCATCGCGCGCTTGCGGTGGACTGTTTTGATAGTAAGGGTTAAATGTTTGCAGACGTTATAGTTGACATCACTAATAGTGAAGTTGATAAAATATTTGAATATTCCTTTTTTGACGATAGCGTGAAACTCGGTAGTAGGGTTCACGTTCCTTTTGGCAAGAAAATTATCGAAGGGATAGTTATAGGGGTAAAAGATAAAAGCGTTTATCCTGTCGAAAAGGTAAAACAAATAGTAACCGTTCTTGAAGAAACTCCGGCGCTTAGCGAAGAAATGATAAAACTCATGGACTACATGAAAAGTTCGTGCTACGTTACTCGTGCATCGGCGTTACGGTTATTTTTGCCTAGCGAAATGCGAAAGGGTAAAGTTAAAGAACAGTTTGTTAAATA
>CASDPM010000082.1 GCA_949282465.1 uncultured Bacillota bacterium | reverse complement strand
TTACGAATTTTCGGGCGAGTACGACGGGGCAACCTATTACGTGTATATTGACGCCATAAACGGCAAACAAGTAGAGATGTTTAAGGTGATAGAATCTACCGAAGGCATGCTTTTAATGTAAAAAGAAAAACTCCCAAAAAGGGAGTTTTTTTATATGTTTTTGCAATCAATTCCTAGTAGATAATCGGCGGAAACGTCAAGCGCTTGGCAAATTAGCGAAAGCGTTTGTATGCTTGGAAAAGACCGTCCGTTCTTAAAGTCAGAGATACTCTGTTTGGAAACGCCGACCTTTTTTGCTAAATCCGATTGTGATAGTTGAGAGAATTTTAACGCCTCTCTAAAATTTATTGTAAACTTATCTTCCATACCTAAATTTTACACGTCGCAGTAAGTTAATACTTGACTGTACGTTAACAACGTACTAAAATATATTGTACAAGGAGAATGGAATGCAATCAATAATTCATAAATATTTAGAAAAAAGTAGGCTTAACGGCGTTAATATAGGCGACGAAACAAAATACAAGCAACTAGAAAGCAAGAAAAAGCAACTTCGACAAAAGTTGTGGGGGTTAATCCCTAAAAAGTATAGTGAGATTATAGACGAGTATTGTGATTTATGTGAAGAAAGTTTAATGCTAATGTGTATAAACGCTTACGTTAAGGGCGCAAAAGACGGGTTTAAATTAGCAACTGATAACTTTACGACAGAAATAGACAAATCCTAACAAGCGCCGTCCATTTTTACGCACTCGCCCGTAACGGCGTCTTGAAACATCATCCAGTAGCCTTCGCCCGTAAGGTCGAAAATGGATTTTGGCACGAACGAGCAAAACCCTTTAAGCGTGTCGGGTGGCGTAGGGGAATACTTTGCAGGCACGCCGTAACATATATACTTTTCCGAACTATTTTCGCTAACAAGTCCGACAACGTAGTATTTGGTTTCGGAATAATAAATTTTCACCCACTTGCTGTCCGGCACGTTGCGAATAAGACAAGGCTCTTCGGGGAACTTGATAAAAATCCCGTCGAGTTCTTTTTTTACCGTTAAATAGTAGGGGTTGTCGGGCGAATAATCTTGGCAAGCGCTAGCGTCTGTTTCATGCGAAGCGCCGTTAAAGACCGTGCCGTCTTTTTCCGTTTCTTCTTTGCCGTCGCAAGCAGACAACCCATTTTCAGAGAATAAGTTATCATTATCGAAACTCTCTATAAATTTAAGTTTTTTTGCAAAATCAACGTCTAAATCGTAATAGTTTTCGGTGGCGACCACTTCGTCGTCGTAGCCCTTAAATTCGTCGGGCGGTAAGGTGTTTGGATCGGGTGTGGGCAAAGGCGATAGCGGTGGTTTTACAGGGGTTGGCTTAGGTGCGGAAGCACCGTGTTTTACCTTTGCAATACATCTATCAATAACGGCTTTTTTTACGTCCGACGGCGAAAAAGAAAAATCGTCCGTGCAAGAGTGCGCCACCATGACGGGCAAGTCGTTTCTTATAAAGAAAAGGGAAACGGATAATCCGCCTTCAAAGTTTATATCGTCGGTGATAACCGTCCTAAACGAAACGGGGCGTTTCCCAAGGTCGAAAGAATAAAGTTTATTTGCGCCGACTTTAAAAAATAGGTGATAACTGCCACCGTCGGTTACGGCAACGTTGATAAAAGATAAATGCAAAGTTAAAATACCGCTTTCCGCCTCAATACGGGCGATACCACTTACGGGTTTGCCCGATACCGAATAGCCTTCCGAAACTTCTTTTAATACTAGAACTTTTTTATAATAATACATAATATACCTTATTATATAAGCAAAATTATCTCTTAAAGAATATTATGATTAAACCATTAAAATAATAAACCTTTTTGTAAAAAAATCACTTATTTTGCCGAAAATTTTTGATTGTGCAGGGTAATGGTATACAAATTTTACTATTTAGAAAAAATAATTTAGTGAAAGTGTGTGCTTTTGCCTTTACATTTGAAAAATTTAATGGTAAAATATAAACTGCCGAACGATAGAATTTTTGAGAAAAATTGCTCGGTAAAATTAAAAATCGTTTGCGATTTTCAAACGGAAAATAAAAAAAAATAAAAAATCGGCATAGCCGAAACGTTACTAAAAGGAGATATATTATGACGACTAACAAAAAAGTTCTTGCGTTTATCGAAGAAACAAAAGCGCTCTGTCAGCCCGATAATATCGTATGGATTGACGGTAGTGAAGAACAACTCGAAGCATTGCGTAAGCAAGCAGTAGAAGAAAAAATCTTAATCAAACTCAATCAGGAAAAATTGCCTGGTTGTTATCTTCACAGAACAACCGTTAACGACGTTGCTCGTGTAGAAGGTAGAACCTTTATTTGTTCTAAGGTTAAAGAAGATTCCGCTCCCATCAATAACTGGATGGAAACTTCCGAAGCATTGAATCTTATGAACGGTCTTTTTGCAGGCGCTATGAAGGGTAGAACTATGTACGTTATTCCCTATTCGATGGGTGCCGTAGGTAGTAAGTTCTCCAAAATCGGTATCGAACTTACCGACTCTATCTACGTTGTACTTAACATGGCTATCATGACTCGTATCGGCAAGGCTGTTATCGACGCTCTCGGCGACGGAGATTTTATTAAAGGTTTGCACTCTTATGCAGAACTCTCCGAAGAAAAGAGATATATCATGCACTTCCCCGAAGAAAACCTTATCATGTCTATCAACTCTAACTACGGTGGTAACGTTCTTCTCGGCAAAAAGTGTTTCGCACTTCGTATAGCATCTTTCCTTGGCAAGAACGAAGGCTGGATGGCTGAACACATGCTTATTCTCGGCATCACCAACCCCAAGGGCGAAAAGAAATATATCGCTGCTGCATTCCCCAGCGCTTGCGGTAAAACCAACCTTGCAATGCTTATTCCGCCGGAAATTTATCAAAAGAAGGGCTATAAGATTGAATGCGTAGGCGACGATATCGCTTGGATCAGAGTTGGCGAAGACGGAAGACTTTGGGCAGTTAACCCCGAAAACGGTTTCTTCGGCGTTGCTCCTGGTACTAACATGAAGTCTAACCCCAACGCTTTGATGTCTACTATGAAAAACACCATTTTCACCAACGTTGTTCAAAATCTTGACGACAATACCGTTTGGTGGGAAGGTCTTGATAAAAATCCCCCCAAGAACGCTATCGACTGGAAGGGTAATCCTTGGAACGGCGATATGAAGGATGCTGACGGAAAGGCTATCAAGGGCGCACACCCCAACAGCCGTTTCACCGCTCCCGCTATCAACTGTCCTTGTATTTCCGATCAATTCGAAGCACCCAACGGCGTTCCGCTTTCTGCAATCGTATTCGGTGGCAGACGTGCTAAGACCGCTCCGCTCGTTTACCAGAGTAAAGACTGGAACAACGGTGTATTCGTTGGCTCGATCATGGCTTCTGAAACCACGGCTGCCGCTACCGGCGCAGTTGGTGTTGTAAGACGTGACCCGATGGCTATGAGACCGTTCGTTGGTTATAACATGGGTGACTATTTCAAACACTGGATCGAAATGGGTGACAAGATTGCTAACAAACCCAAGATCTTCAACGTTAACTGGTTCAGAACTGACGACGAAGGCAATTTCATTTGGCCGGGCTTTGGTGACAACATGCGTGTTCTCGACTG
>CASDPM010000081.1 GCA_949282465.1 uncultured Bacillota bacterium | reverse complement strand
GTTAAAATGTATCTTAAAGATATAGGTAAAGTTCCGCTACTTTTGCCCGACGAAGAAACTGAACTTGCAAAGAAAATGATGGAAGGCGACGAAAACGCTAAAAGGCTTTTAAGCGAAGCCAACCTTCGTCTGGTAGTTTCTATCGCAAAAAGATATATGGGCAGGGGTATGCAGTTCCTTGACCTTATTCAAGAAGGAAACTTAGGGCTTATGAAGGCAGTTGAAAAGTTTGACTATCAAAAGGGTTTTAAGTTCTCTACCTACGCTACGTGGTGGATTAGGCAAGCCATTACCCGTGCTATTGCCGACCAAGCGAGAACTATTCGTATTCCCGTGCATATGGTCGAAACGATAAATAAGCAAATCAGGGTTTCAAGACGACTTTTGCAAGAACTTGGCCGTGAACCCACCCCCGAAGAAATTGCTGTTGAAATGGGCGTTAGCGAAGAAAGAGTTAGAGAAATTCAAAAAATTGCGCAAGACCCCGTTTCGCTCGAAACGCCTATCGGCGAAGAGGAAGATAGCCATCTTTCCGACTTTATTGAAGACGAGGGAAGCGCCGCTCCTAACGAAGCCGTTTCTTTTACAATGCTTAAAGAACAACTTATCGGCGTTCTCGACACTCTTACTCCCCGCGAAGAAAAGGTTTTAAGATTGCGTTACGGTCTTGACGACGGCAGACCAAGGACTTTGGAAGAAGTTGGTAAAGAATTTAACGTTACCCGTGAACGCATTAGACAAATCGAAGCGAAGGCGCTTAGAAAACTTCGTCATCCCAGTCGTTCAAAAAGACTTAAAGACTTTTTAGATTAAGATGACTAAAAGGCTTAAAGAGATTTTTTCGATAATTCCAAACTGCCATACTTTTGCCGATATTGGTTGTGATCACGGCTATATCGCAAAAGGAATGTTAGACTTGAATAAGTGTAGCCACGCAATCGTTTCAGACGTGAGCGCAAAATGTTTAAAAAAAGCCGAAAATTTACTTAAAGATTACATATCGGCAGGAAAAGTGAGCGCAGTCGTGTCGGACGGGTTTGAAAAGGTTGGTAAAACCGACGTTGCTTTGATAGCAGGAATGGGTGGGGAAGAGATAATAAAGATAGTTCAAAATGCCGTAATTCTTCCTAACGTACTCGTATTGCAACCTATGAAAAATTGCGATAAAGTGCGTGTAGAGTTGCGTAAAACGGGTTATAAGTTCGAAAAAGACTACGTTTTTAAGGCGGAAGATAAGTTTTATGACCTTATGCTTTTAACTCGTGGCGACGACGTTTTAACCCAAGAAGAAATATATTTTGGTAGAACTAACTTGCAGGAAAAGGGCAACGCTTTTAAGGAACGCCTTTCGATAGAAAAACGAAAGTTCGAGAATTTGATTAAAGGTGGAAACCTTTCGGACGCGAGCAAAGAAGAGTTTGAAGAAAAAATCCGAAGGATTGATAATTTATGTATAATATAAATGAGTTTATGCGTGTTTTAGAAGGGATCGCGCCCTTAGAACTCAGTATAAAACAAATAGAAAACGGCGCTTACGATAATAGCGGAATTATAGTTAAATCGCACGATAACATTGGCTCGGTTTTATTTGCGTTAGACCTTTGTAGTGTTAGCGTAGAGCGTGCTAAACGCCTTAAAGTAGACACTATCGTGACACATCACCCTGCTATTTACGCGCCTATAAAGAATTTGTCGGTAGACGACGTTACAACTGCGCCGATATTAAAGGCTATAAAGTATAATATGAACGTTATATCAATGCACTTAAATTTGGACGTTGCCGACGGCGGTATCGATCAAGAGTTGTGTTTGGCGCTCGGTGCTAAAAACGTTAAGGTTTTAGATTACGTTGATCAAACGCACGGCTATGGTAGAGAGTTTGGTGGGTTGATGACGTTGCCCAAGTTAAAAGAACAAGCGCAAAAGGTTTTGGAAACTAAAAAAATCATAACGTATGGTAGCAAAACGACGGTTTTTGAAAAGTTTGCGTCTTTTTGTGGCGGTGGATCTTCGTACGCGCTTGATGCCGTTAAAAAGGGGCAAACCGACGCACAAGTAATAATAACGTCGGATATGCCACATCACGTTATAAAAGAACTTGTGGAAATGGGAAAGGCTATAATGGTAATTCCGCATTATAGTGCTGAAAATTATGGATTTAATAAATTTTACGAAAGGGTGAAAAATCAAATTTCAGTCCCTGCGTATTATTTTGATGATAAGAGATTTAGTTAAAAGGAGAAAAGATATGATAAAGGCATTACTTGCATATCAGGAAACGGATGCAAAACTTCGTAAAATCGAAATTGAACTTTCGGGTAGTGAAGAAAGAAAGAAGGCAATGAGCGCTAAAAAGTATTTAGAAGGCGTCGAAGAAACGCTTGCAAAACTTGAATCGCGCGCGTCCGAACTCGTACTTGCTTACGAAAACGCTACTAAGCAACAATTAAAACTAAAAGAACAAGAAGAAGAATTTGCTCGTGCAATCGATAGTTTAGAAGATCAAACGGAAGCGACTTATCTTCTAAAAAAAGCCGACGAATTGCTCGCTAAAATTAAGACGCTCGGTGCGGAAGCAACCAAGATTACAAATGAAATTCAAGCGGTACTTACCGAATATTCAAACGTGAAAAGACTTACAAAATCGGCACAAGCGCAATATGCTGAATACGGTAAGAAGTATAACGACCTTAAAGCGTCCAAGAAAGAAGAAAGAGATGCTATCGAGGCAGAACTTGCAAAATTAAAAGCAAAAGTCGACCCTACGCTTATGGAAAGGTATCTAAAAAAGCGTTCGGAAAAAATTTATCCCGTAATTTACGAGTTAAACGGAGAAGTTTGCGGGGCTTGTAATATGCAACTTTCTATGTCTGAACTATCAAAATTAAAGAACGGGGAAATTATAGAGTGCGATCAATGTAGAAGGCTTATTTACAAGGGCTAGAAAACTTGAAAAAGATGAATT
>CASDPM010000080.1 GCA_949282465.1 uncultured Bacillota bacterium | reverse complement strand
TACGTAATCTTTGCCAAGTTGTTTTTCTAAATCGGCAAGATTTTCCCGCATGACGTCCTTAAATACGATTGAAACGTTATCTTTTCCTTCTAAAACTTCACTTAAAACAGGCTTTAATTTTACGTCGATTTCATACCCTATAACACGTTTTGCTTTTTTAGATAGCGCACGAGTAAGCGCACCCGCACCACAACCGATTTCTAAAACCGTGTCTTTTTCGGTAACGCCTGCACTTTCGACTATTCCGTCCAAAAGTTCTTCGTCGGTAAGAAAGTTTTGACCGTATTGTTTCTTAAAGAAAAAACCGTGTTTAGTTAACAGATTTTTTAGATTTCTTTCCATTTTTTACCTGAAATTTTTACGAATATTTTATCTTAAAATACTCAATCTATTATTGTAAAGACCAAATCTTTACGAAAATCAATCATTTATTACCAATGATTAAAATTCAAAATAAAGTCGAAAATCTTCGACTTTATTTTGCTTTAAAGTTTTGTAAACAACCGTTTGGCATTTTGCATTATTTGGCTTGCCACGATTTCAATATTCTGCTCTTTAATTTCCGCAAGACGAGCCGTTACCAACGGTACGTTTTTAGGCTCGTTCAAAGATCCACGATAAGGGTGCGGAGAAAGATACGGGCTATCCGTTTCAGTAAGGCAATATTCTAACGGAACGATTTTAGCAACGTCGATAAGCGACCTTGCGTTCTTAAATGTAAGCGTTCCAGCAAAAGATATATAAAAGCCTAGTTTTAACAACTCTTTTGCAGTTTCCACACTACCCGAAAAACAATGCATCACACCGCTGTAACCGAGAAGATTTTTGTTTTGTTTAAGGATTTTTATCATATCTTCCGTTGCATCACGGCAATGCACCGAAACGGTTAATTTTAAGGTTTTTGCAAGTTCTAACTGCTTTATAAAGCCGTTAATTTGACTATCTTTATCAAACCCGTCCCAATGGTAATCTAGTCCTATTTCACCGATTGCAACGCATTTTTTATGTTTTGACAAGTCAATTAATGTATCAATACTTTTATCGTCAAAATCGTCAATATCGCTAGGATGAAAACCCGCGCCGAAATATATTTGTTCAAACCTTTCCGAAAGGTCTTTCCCACTTACTGACGACGAAACGTTACACCCCATATTTATAGCAACGGTTACGTTACTGCGAACAAGCGACTTTATAACGGCGTCTTTATCGATTAATTTTTGATCGTCAATATGACAATGCGTATCAATAAACATTAGGAAATACTACTTCCGTCGGGCATGTCGATTTCAGGCGACAAGAATGAAAGTTTTCCGTCGGCGTCTTCCGCACACAAAATCATACCTTCACTCATAATTCCACAAAGTTTTGCAGGCTTTAAGTTTGTTACCATAACAATCTTTTTACCAACCAAATATTCGGGAGCGTATGCAAGCGCTATTCCACTAACAACCGTTCTCGTTTCTTCGCCGAGTTTTACGGTAAGTTTTAACAACTTCTTGCTCTTTTCAACCTTTTCACACGCAGTAACGAGCGCAACTTTTAATTCCACTTTACCAAAATCTTCTATATCTATCATGGGTTTTGATTCCACCTTTTTTTCTTCCTTGGGTTTTTCTTTTCTTGATTCAATCATTGCGTTTACTTTTTCCATTACCTTTACAGCGTCGATACGAGCAAAGAGTATTTCCGGCGTTTCGGTAACTTTTATTTCATCAATTAAACCAAACTTACCTAAATCGTCATAATTTCTCAACGAAAGGTTAAGCATTTTTGCAACCTTTTCACAAGTATCGGGCATGAACGGAGAAAGAAGCGACGTGCCGATTATTATACTTTCCGTAAGATTATATAAAACGGTTGCAAGCCTATCTTTCTTTGCTTCGTCTTTGGCTAGCACCCAAGGCATAGTTTCGTCTATATATTTATTCGCTCTACGGAATACGGTAAATATTTCAAAAAGTGCATCCGAAACCTTAAATTCATCCATCTTGGCGCTAACTTTATTTACCGCAGAAGTAACTACTGCTTTAAGGTCAGCGTCAACGGGTTCTTCCACACCACCGCAACTAACTTTTCCGCCAAAGTATTTATTACTCATAGCAATCGTACGGCTAACCAAGTTGCCAAATACGTTTGCCAAATCGCTATTTATAGTATCGATAACCGATTCCCAAGAAATCAAACCGTCGTTATCTTGTGGCATAGCAGTTAAAACGTAGTATCTAACTGCGTCTTTACCAAAGAAATCAACTAAATCGTCGGCATATATAACGTTCCCCTTGGACTTACTCATTTTACCGCCGTCTTGTAATAGCCAACCGTGACCGTATACCTTTTTAGGCAACGGAATATCAAGTGCCATCAAGAAAATAGGCCAGTATATAGTATGGAAACGTATAATATCTTTACCGATTACGTGAACGTCTGCCGGCCAAAGTTTATTATAACTTTCCTTATGTTGATTATCGGCGTCATAACCTATACCCGTGATATAGTTAGTAAGCGCGTCAAGCCAAACGTATACGACGTGTTTAGGATCAAAGTCTACGGGAATACCCCACTTAAAAGTACTTCTCGATACGCATAAATCTTGAAGTCCTGGTTTTAAGAAGTTATTAACCATTTCGTTCTTACGC
>CASDPM010000079.1 GCA_949282465.1 uncultured Bacillota bacterium | reverse complement strand
TTCATATGCACCCCATAGGGACAAAAAAGCCCCGATTTTTATATTTTTCGGGGCGTAAAAACAGAATATAAAAAACGCCGTTATAGATAGCGCTTTAATTCTTTTACCATCCGGACTTTAACCGTCGGTTTCGGAATCACACCGAATCTGCCCGTTAAGGCTCGCAGACTGTACTGCCGATAGGGAATCTCACCCTGCCCCAAAGAATTAAGTATATTGTAATACTATTACGATATAAAGTAAAGTAAATTAAGCGTTTAATTTAATCGAACGCCGAATTTGTCCAAAAGTTGATTGCCCACGTCAATCACGAAAGGCGAATAAACTTTATCCGCACCGTTTTCAAACAAAAGAGAAATTTCTTCTAATTTGTTCAATTCGGTTATTACGCACAGTTGTTTTGTGCCTTTAAAACTTGCAACGTCAAGCAAAACTCTTTTTACTGCCGAAAAATCCATGCCACGACATACAAGCACTAATTTTTGGGCGGGTATTCCGTCAACGGCTTTTAACGTCTTTCTTAAATTATCGCCGTCTACGTTGCCGTCGATAGCCACGCCGAAAGAGTGTTTCGCCGTCTTAGCAAACCTTATCATACGGCTTTTTTCTTCCGACAATCTCGACATAGCAACGGCGCTAGTAGGCATAACGACCACAACCCCGTCCACACCGTTTTTTACGGCGTCTTTTACGTCAGATAGCCTTGCCTTAAACGAACTCTCGCCGTTGGGATAATCGATTAACGCGCAAACTTTTACGCACGAATTTTTGTTCTTCTTTTCGGCTTCGCGACACTCGTGATAATATGCGGGCGTAACCAAAATCTCGCCTACCCCAAACTCACAAAGCGACTTATAATCTTTTACAAACTCATTAGAAGTTGTTTCTTTGCCCACGGTTTTTCCGAGTTTTGCCATAAGTTCTTTAATTTGAAAAACGTAAAACTCTTTCTTCATACCCGTTTCGGTCTTACCCAAAACCTTGGCAAGGTTGAACTTGTCTTCTTCCTGAACGATAGGTGCAGGTCTTTCAACAGTATCCACCACGGGCGCAATAACTTCGGGAACAACTAATTCTGAAACTTCTTCTTGGGTGGGTTTTATAGGTTCTTCAACCGAAGTAATTTCTTCGGGCTTTTCTTCTACCGTGTTTTCTACGGGCGCTACCGTTTCGGCGTTTGTTTCACCCGTTTCTTCTATAATTTGTTCGTTAGTATCTTCTATCTTGTCTTCTTCGGTTTTAGGTTTTAGTTTAATTCCAAACATAACTTACTCCTTTATAGCATTTAACTCAAAATAATGCATTTATCTACAAATCCTTTCAGTAAAGCGTAATTTTTTCGTGTTAAGATTACTTTGAGGTGGTTATATGAATTCCGTACTGTATCAAGCGATTTCAGGATTTTTTTGGGTGGTTACTTTTTTTATAATAAGTTATCTATTAGTCGTTGGCGGAAAAATAGTCTATCTTGCCATTTTAGAAATTCTGACCAAAAACCGTGAACCTATAAATTCGCCAGTCGAAAAGCCTAAAAAACCCAAACGACAAAAAGAAACTCAAAAAGCACCGCAAAAGCCTATTCGCAGTATAGAAATAAACCCAGACGAAGTGGACCGAATAAGGTTTAAAAAGTCGTCTTAATTTTTTGTAGAAGTTGTCTCGTCGATACCGCTTTTATCTCCCCAAAGTTGTTCAAGATGATAAAAAAGTCTAGTTTCGTCGTTAAAAATATGAACGATAACGTCGCCGTAATCGAGAACTGCCCAACGCCCTTCCTTAACGCCTTCGCTACGGAGTGGCTTAACGCCTATCTTATCCATTTCTTCGTCTACGTGTTCTATAAGCGCACGGGTATGAGGCATTGACCTACCGCTAGCAATTACGAAATAGTCGGCAACTTCGGTTTTTTTCGAAACGTTTATCGTAACGACGTCTTCTGCTTTATGTTTGTTCAAAATAGCGCAAACGTTTTCCGCAAGTTTTAATGATTCCACTTTTTATACTTCCTTTTTGTTATTTATATAATAATCGAAAGCGTTTAACGTTTCGATATAAATATTACTCTTTTTGTTAAGTAGATGCACTACTTCTTCATATAGGCACTTTTTAAAGCACTCTTCAAAGTCGCCTTCGTATGCCTTTCTAAGTTCTTCCACACCGACGTAATCCCTGCCTTTTTCTATCATATCGGCAACGAACACAAGTTTACCTAGCGTAGTCATTTGCGGTTTTCCTGAGGTGTGATATCTAATAGCGTCTAAAATCTCTTCGTCGGTAACGTTAAGCACCGTTTTTGCAATATACGCACCCAAAAACGAATGTACTACCGGGTCGGGAACACCTTCCGGCAATACAAACCCATCTACCGTTTTATAGTCTATATATTTAGCGCAGTCGTGCAAAATACAAGCAATTTCAACCTTGTTCTTATTTAGTCCTAATTCCTTTGCCCTTTGCAAAGCGGTAACCACTACGTTAGCCGTATGAATTCTTCTCTTTTCAGGCAAAACTCTTTTTACATATTCCGAATATTTATCGCCTTTATACAAGTTGTTTTGGCGCACGTATTCGGCAACTTTCGGGTGTGTAAACCTTTCTATATCGAGTCCCAAAGAATTATACACTCTTATCTCGGTTGACGAATAAACCTTGCCCGTGTACGATATCCTTACGAACCCTTTACCGAACGTATCGATAAAATATTTTTCTTCTTCATCAAAATCCACCGAGCAATCTTCCCTACCAAACACCGCCAAATCGCAAACTTTCAAAATGCGGTCGGGGTTACGCCACGTCTTAAAATCTTTTAGCATATCGCCACCGACGATAAAATAAAGTTTAGCCGTGGGGTAAAGACTTCTAAAATGTTCCATAGTAAGATAGGTGTAACTCTTCCCTTGCTTTTCTATCTCGTAATCGCAAACGCTGATAGCGGGATAATCGGCAAGCGCAAGTTTCAACATATTAAGCCTATCTTCCGCAGGCGCAGGTATATTGTTTTTGTGTGGTGAAATAAACGTAGGCATTATAAAAAGTTTGTCTAGTTTAAGTTCTTTAATCGCAAGAAGGGCAATTTCCACGTGCTCTTTATGAACGGGATTGAACGTTCCACCGAATACGGCAATTTTTTCCATATGTTTATTATGCCACATTTTTCAAAGAAAATCAATATTTTTTTGTATACAACGCCAGACTTACGGCAATAATCCATACAAATAAACCAAAGGATTAAACTTTATGAAAAAATTATTGTTCGTCGCTATTTCCGACACGCTTTTTTTAGCATTTATCGGTTTTATACTATCTTTTATCTTGATTGATTACTTTGTCTATAAGCCCTATTCTATAATTCTTGCCGTTTGCTTTTCTTTATTAGTAGGTTTAATTTCTTTTAAAAAACTATCTACGCGCGCCAACAAAACACATACGGCAAATAAGCATAGTGAGGATCTTTACAAAGTCTTTTATCAACTGCGTTTTGAAAGCAAGGAAAAGTTAACGTCAAGATTTATTCGCGCCTTTAACAAAAACGGCTATGAAACCGAACGAAAAAAAGGGGGTATTTACCTAAAAGAAAAGGAAGTTATGGTTTTTATTAAATTTGGGTTTGACCCCCTTCAAAAAGCCGACGTGGTTAAGGCGTTTAACTGCATCACTAAAAGCGAAAAAGCCGTGATTATGGCTGAAAATTTTACCGACGAAATCAGAGATTTTGTAAGGTTGTTCGACGGAAAAGTTTTGCTTATCGACGGTGAAAAAATTTATAAACTTTTAAAAACGTCTGACGAACTGCCTAAAATCACCGTAGAAAACGAACAAAGTTCAAACAAAAAACCGCGTTTTGTCGCTAACTTTTTCGCAAAAAAAAGCGCCAAAAGATTTTTACTCTTTGGCACGACTTTCTTATTAATGAGTTTTGTAGTCCCCTTAAAACTTTACTACGTTATAAGTGGAACGATAATGCTTATTTTATCGGCTATATGCCTATTGTTCGGAAAATCCCCCGAAAAACAAAATTAAAACTCGATATGATTTACCTTATCGCTTGAACTTCTTCTATAAAGCACGAGTTTTCTACCCGTTGCGCAAACGAATTCCGCACCGAGAAGATTAGCAATTTCAAGCCCTGCTTCTTTGGGAATTAGTCCCGAATTTTCAAGCACGGTAACCTTTATAAGTTCACGCTTTTCAATAGCCTTGTCGAGCCCTTCGATAAGGCTTTCGTTTACACCTAATTTACCAACTTGCGTTATAGGTTCGATAACCGACGCTAATGAACGCAATTTACTTCTTTGTTTGGAAGTCAACATAATTTCTCCTTTTCTTAATCAAGCAATTCAAATTCTTCGCCACCGATAATTATAGTGGATTTGTCGGTAGCACCCATTTCGCGAAGTTCTTTTATTATTCCCCTATCGCGCAAAACCTTATGCAAGTATGCAACCGAGTTCATATCCGACATAACGACGTTTCGTTTAAGCACTTCAACCAAAGTACCCGTAACCACAAAGGTTTCCCCTTCACGGAATATTTCATAGTCAAGCCTATCGGGTTTAACGTAATTAAACTCTTCAAATTCAAGCGGTTTGACGGGCGGTAACTTTTCAAGCACTTTAAGAAGTTCTTTTTTAACTTCGTCAAGTCCAAAGCCCGTTATAGCGCTTATCGGAACAACTTTATATTTTCTACCTATCTTCGCCTTAAAGTTCTTTAAATTCTCGTCAGCACCGAACATATCACATTTATTAGCAACTACTATTTGTTTAAGTTTGGCAAGTTCAGGACTATACTTTTTAAGTTCGTCGTTAATCTTTATAAAATCGTCGTAAGGATCTCTACCTTCAAGCCCTGAAATATCTACGACGTGTAAAAGCATTCTAGTCCTTTCAATATGTCTTAAAAACTCTATACCAAGCCCTGCGCCGTCGCTAGCACCTTCGATTAACCCAGGAATATCTGCAACCAAGAACTGCCTATCAAAGCAATCACACACGCCGAGATTTGGCGAAAGCGTTGTAAAATGATAGTTGGCTATCTTTGGGCGCGCTTTGGTGATTTTACTAAGCAACGTGGATTTACCTACGTTAGGAAACCCTACTAGCCCGACGTCCGCAATGGTTTTAAGTTCCAAAGTAACCGTTTTAGTTTGTGTCTTTTCGCCCGTTTGTGAAAAGTGTGGGGATTGCCTTCTTGCATTAGCGAATTTAGCGTTACCCTTACCGCCGTCACCACCGACTAACACCACTTTGCTTTGCCCGTCGGTAAACATATCGGCAATAATACCACCCGTTTCTTTGTCCTTTATTATCGTGCCGAGCGGAACTCTCAAAACAAGGTCTTTACCCGCCCTACCAAAACAGTCTTTGGGTTCGCCGTTCGAGCCGTTTTCTGCAACGTATTTGGTTTTATAATAGTAATCGGCAAGATTAGTCAAATGCCTGTCCGCAACGAAAATAACGTCGCCACCCTTTCCGCCGTCACCGCCGTCAGGACCACCGTTTACCTTACCTTTGTAATGTATAAAAGAAGTAACGCCGTTTCCACCGTCACCTGCTTTAATTGTAATTACCGCTCTATCTATAAACATAATTCACCTTTTAATTTTTTTGGCGCACTCTTTCTCTATGGGGCAGTTTTCACAATCGGGCTTACTAGCCTTACAATAACTTCTGCCTAAATATATCAAATAATGGTGCGCGCGCGACCAGTCTTTTTCATCAAGTATTTTCATAAGCCCGTATTCAGTCTTTAAAACGTTATCGGCTTTAACTAGCCCTATTCGATTTGAAACCCTAAACACGTGCGTATCTACGGCAATGGCGTTGCCACCAAACGCTACGCTATACACTACGTTTGCCGTTTTTCTACCCACGCCCGCAAGCGAACGCAAGTCTTCAAGGTTATTAGGAACTTCACCGTCAAACCTTTCCAAAATTGATTTAGATGCGCTTAAAATATGTTCCGCCTTGCTTTTATAAAGTCCGCAAGAAAATATCAGTTTTTCTAAACCTTCCTGCGATAGAGTAACCATCTTTTCGGGGGTGTTGTATTCCTTAAAAAGTTCTCTCGTGATTTTATTCACACGCTCGTCCGTACATTGTGCAGAAAGAATAACTGCAATCAATAATTCGTACGGGGTGGAAAATTCAAGTGCGGGCTTGTCCGTAAAGCGCGTGGACAATAAGTCCACGATCTTTTTTGCTTTTTCTTTGTTCATATCTATAACATATTAGCACAATAAAAGCGCAAACTGCAAGCATTTTTTGCCTTAAAAGGTTTAAATACTGCGCACTATCTTTTTATTCGCCACTATCGTAACTAAAAAAAATCCCGCAAAACTATTAAGTTTTACCATACTAACCGCTCTTTTAACGGCAGAAAAATTAAATTTTGAGATTTTGACCGAAAGACCACACCCCACCCCTGCTTCTTTGGGGGTGTTTACGATTTCGTTAGAAATGCCGTTAGAACGTAAAAAATCCGAAAAGCCCACCGTGTGCGAGCGAGAACGGAAAGCAACCACAACGTACTCCATAAAATTTTTCTCCTTTGCATATTCCGTAAACTTCGTTTATAGAATAATATATACTCTATTTTATTTTTTAAACGGTATTTTTGTTACTTAAAAGGAGAAGGTATGATTTATTTTGACAACGCCGCCACGGGCGGTTTCAAACCACGCGCAGTAACCGATTCAGCGGAAAACGTTATACGCTATCTTTCCGCAAACCCTGGTAGAAGTGGGCATAGGCTATCTGTTACGGGTGCGGAAATGGTATACGGGTGCAGAAAACTTATCGGCGAATTTGTAAACGCCACCCCTGAAAAAGTTATATTTACAAAAAATTGCACCGAAGCGTTAAATATGGCAATATTCGGTACTTTGAAAATGGGTGGACACGTTATTACGACGGTGTTTGAACATAACTCCGTATTGCGCCCGTTGACGGCACTTTATAAAAAAGGACTTATTACGCTAGACGTAGTTTCGCCATCACACAATAAGTCTTTACTAAAAAGCATAGAAGAAAAAATCAAGCCCGAAACCTATTTAATCGCAATGACGGGGCTATCTAACGTCACGGGCGAAAGTTTTCCGTTAAAAGAAGTAGGTGCGCTTGCCAAATCACACGACGCGCTTTTTCTAGTCGACGGCGCGCAAGCGGGCGGACATATTCCACTCGATATAAAATCAATGAACATATCGCTTTTGGCGCTTGCAGGACACAAGGGTCTATACGGAATAATGGGTAGTGGCGTTCTAGTTATCGACGACGACGTAGACGTTATGCCACTTATATACGGCGGTACGGGAAGCGAATCGTTTAATCTTAACCAACCCGAATCCTACCCCGAAAGGCTAGAAAGCGGTACGCTAAACCTTCCCGCGATAACGGCGCTATTAGAAGGCGTAAGGTACGTTAAGAACAACGCTTCTAACTTTGGAAATACCCTTTATTCGTACACGGGACTCTTGACCGACGCATTATCGGAAATTCCTAGCGTTAAATGTTATTCAACCCCTAATAGGGCAGGCATAATTTCGTTTGAAATAAAAAATATGCCCAGTTCAGACGTTGCCGATATTTTAAGCGCCGAATACGACGTCGCCGTACGTGGTGGTTTACATTGCGCGCCACTAATACATAAATATCTTAAAACCGACGCCAACGGTTTAGTTAGAGCGAGTTTGTCGGTGCAAAATTCCACTAGGGAAATACATTATTTTATACGCGCTATAAAGGAAATCGCGCAGGGCTAGACGGCTAAATTTTTTTTAGTTCGCCAACTATTTTATTTAGCATACTGCGTTTTTTATCGTCCAAAAAAGGCGACAACATATTTGCAAAGTTATCTATATCGGCGTTGGTAAGCGTTCCCGCTTGCTTTCCACGTTTTGCCTCTTTATAAATTGCCATCAAAAGTTCGTTTTGATTTTTTCCGTCGTATTTAGATGCAAGTGAATTTACAAGGTCAAATAGGTTCTTATCAATAGGTTCTCCGCCGTTTTTTACGTAATCATTAAAGTCTTCCATAGTCGCCTCCTTAAAATAGTTTCAATTTTATTGTATGAACTTCATATACTATAATGTTAGCGGTGTAGTTATGGAAATATTACAATTTTTATTATCTTTTTTTGCAAACGAATACGGTGGCGGTGTTTTAGCGCCCGTACTCGAACTGTTAAAACAAAACTCTTTCGATATATCAAAGACGTTAAAAAATCTCAACCCCGAAGTTTTAGCACCTATCGCCAAAGAATTTTTTTCGTCAATGAATAAGAAAAGCCCGACCGAATATAGCGGTCGGGCAAGCGGACTTTCTCCCGTAAAAAATATTGCCGATAAAGAAATAATTTTTGCACTTAACAGGCATTTGGGCGACTAATTCGCAAGAAGTTCATTAGCCCTAGAAATAGCCGTGCCCTTTTCCACGGCGTTAGATGCAATAGGCGTAAAGCCCTTGCCGTGAATAGTCGTTTTTCCGTCGGGTTGGAATACGTAAGCGGTGGTAAGTTTTAACGCTTCGCCCGTGTAGATATTTAAAAACGTCGTTTGCATAATGCCTTTGCCGTACGTTTTCGCTACCCCGTCGGAGTTCTTTTCTATAATCAAGTTTTCCTTGTTAAACGCCCTGCCGTAATATAGCATAGCGCCGATTAAGCACTCTGACGCCGACGCAGTATTTTCGTTTGCAAGCACGGCAATCTCGGTAATTTGTTCGTTAAAAAGATTTTTCGTGCTATTATAAACGTCGAATTTTTCCTTCTTATCTTTTACTATTGCAACGGCGCAGTTCTTTCCGTTATCACCGTACACAAAGTGCGACGATATTTCCGAAAGTTTTGTCATATATCCCCCGCCGTTATCTCTTAAATCAAAGATGAGTTTAGTTCTACCACGCTCTTTCATAAGCGCCATAGCCTTTTCAATTTGTTCGGGCGCGCCCCCTTCAAACTGAACTAAACTTATATATGCCGTATCGCTTGCAAGCCCCGTTACGTCTTCGTTAGGCGCGGTAACTAATTCTAACTTTTTCATACCTTGCGAGTGGAATTTCCCCGAAATTTCACTATCATAATAAGTGACGTAAGAAGTTATAAACACTTCTTTTTTGAAAGTAAACTCTTTTTCTATTCCTTTTCTATCAACTATAAGTGTAACCGATTGACCTTCTTCGCAAGCGCCTAAAAATTCCAACAATTTTTCGCAATCGGAAAAACTTTGCTCGACGTTTTTATATGTGCCACGCTTAACGACGTCACCTTTTTTTAAGCCTGCTTTATCGGCGGGTGAGTTGCCTATTACCTTAAAAATTTCGCAATCGGTTTGTGTTGTTAAAAAAGCAAGTCCTACGCCGTAATTATTGCCCTTACTCGTAGATATAACGTCGGAATACTCTTCGGGAGTGTAATAAGTCGAGTATTTATCGAGCAAAGTAGTAAGCGCCTCTGCATAATCTTCGGCAGTAAATTCTTTTACCTTGCCCGTTTCTTCGTCGTAAACACAGTAGTTGTTTTCTATAACCGAAACTATCCACGACGCCGTAGACGCATCTCTACCCTTTATTAGATAATGAGTAAAATATCCGCCGAAAAACGATAAAATCATTATTATTGCAACGGATATGGCAATTTTAATTTTTAAGTTTTTTGAAGTTGATTTTTTCTTCATTTTAGCCTATTTAATAAGTTTTGCAAGTATCGTTATCAATCTAAACGTCAAGGCATCGGAAAACTTTCGTATATTAAGCCCCGTGGCTTTTTCTATTTTATCAAGCCTATACATAAGCGTGTTTCTATGCAAATAAAGTTTTCTTGACGTTTCGCTTAAATTAAGACTGCTTTCCAAAAATTCTTCCGCCGTATTTATCATTTCTTCGTCGGCAAAAATTTCTTTTGCACCCGAGTCCATAAGAATTTCTAAACAATCATTAAGCCTACTCTTAGGTAATTCTTCTAACATTTTAATTAAAATGTATTCCTTATACGAATGAACGTCGCCTTTCGTGTTAAGCGCACGGCTCATTCTAAGCGCCGTCAACGCCTGCGTGTAAGAAGTGCTTAAATCGTATACCGACTTAACCGTTCCCCCTACGCAAATTTTAACGGAAACGCCTATCTCTTCGTATATAGATTGTTTTAAGAACTCTGCGTATTCGGTTGACGACTGATATTCGTCGCTAACCTCGTCCGAAAACTTAATAAACGCACAACGGTCGGATTCCATGGTAACTGCAAAATCTTGCTCGTCGTTACCATACCCTAAAAGAACGTTCACTACGTCGCTAACGTCGCACTTTTCGGCGGTAATAATCATTGCAAAGCAAGGAATTTCAGGAATAGAAAATTTTACGGCGTATCTACGGAACTGCGAATAATTCATTTCGCCCGCCAAAATAGCCTTGTAAAATTCCGAACGGGTATACTCTATTTCTTTGGAAAAAAAGTTTTCGGCAAGTTCGTTGATTAAGTAAGCGTAATTTTTTTCGGCAACACCAACGCCCATTATACGCCCGATATATTTTTTTTGCCTTACGCTCATAACGAAAAGCGTACGGTTTCTTTGGGTGTCGATAACGGTGTGATCTAACCCTGCGGGTACTGTTTCATTTTCCGCAATCAATCCACCGACGTATTTTCCCGAAAGTGTAAATACGGCGAGTTCTATACCTGTTTTTTCTTTTATGCCATTGATAAATATTTTAATATCAGCGTCCATTTTTAACCTTTAAGTAAAAACCTTAATACGTGAATTATACCTTGTTTTTCCTTAAAATACAATCAAAACGGCTAAATTTAATTAAAATTATTGTCAAATATAAAATATTTACGCAAAAATAAAAACCCAAACCGTTCGGTTCGGGTTTTTTAAGGTCTATTTAGACTTATTTTTCTTCTTCAGCAGGTGCTTCAGCAACTTCTTCAACTACTTCTTCGGTAGCGGGTTCAACTTTGCCTTTGCCGAGTTTCTTTTCTCTCTTTAATCTTTGCTTTTCAGCAAGTGCAGCAGCCTTTGCTTCTTCTTCTGCAAGTTTTTGTGCTTCAGCAGCAGCCTTTGCAGCCTCTTCTTCTTCACGTTTTACTTGCAATGCTTCGATTTCTGCCTTGTTTTCTTCGCTACGAGCAAGAATGGTTATTTCGGTATTCTTGTCGAAGATGTGGCAATGAACTATATCGAGAGCAACCTTAATGGTGTCGCCTGCTTTGGTAGCCGATCTAGAATCAACTTTTGCAGTAAGGTTAGAAATATCGTCAACGATACTCTTGATACCTTCTTCTTCGCCTTCAACCTTTTCTTGTCTAGTCTTGCAGTAAAGCAAGGTTTCCGAACCGAGCGCTTCAACAACGTCAACAGCAACTTCGATAACGGGGTTACCGCTTTCCTTAACCCATCTTTCTTCGTCGTTAATATCTTCAGGTCTGATACCGAAAACGATTTCTTTATCAGTATTGAGATATTTTTCAAGATTTACGATAAGATCAACCTTAGATTTGGGAAGAAGAACTTTTTCCATACCGAATTGAACGTAAACTTTACTCTTGGTTCCAACGAGTTTACCAGTAAAGAAGTTCATTTGGGGCGTACCGATAAAGCCTGCAACGAACTGGTTGATAGGATAATCATAAAGATTGATAGGCGTATCAACTTGTTGCATAAAGCCGTCCTTCATAACTACGATACGAGTACCCATGGTCATTGCTTCAACTTGGTCGTGGGTAACGTAAATAAAGGTGGTAGCGAGTCTGTTGTGGAGTTTGGTGATTTCCGTTCTCATTTGTGAACGAAGTTTTGCGTCCAAGTTCGAGAGCGGTTCGTCAAGAAGGAATACCTTCGGTTCACGAACGATTGCACGACCGAGCGCAACACGTTGTCTTTGACCACCGGAAAGAGCCTTCGGCTTTCTGGAAAGGTACATTTCGATACCGAGAATTCTTGCTGCTTCTTTAACCCTTTGGTCGATTTGGGGTTTGGGCATTTTGCGGAGTTTAAGACCGAATGCCATGTTATCATAAACAGTCATGTGGGGATAAAGCGCATAGTTTTGGAAAACCATTGCGATATCTCTATCTTTAGGTGCGCGGTTGTTAACCAAAACGCCGTCGATATAAAGTTCACCAGAAGAAATTTCTTCCAAACCTGCTATCATACGGAGCGTGGTAGATTTACCACAACCCGAAGGTCCAACGAATACGATAAATTCTTTGTCCTGAATGTCAAGGTTAAAATCCGTAACGGCGGTAACGCCAGAAGGATAAACCTTATAAATGTTTTTTAGTTCTAAACTTGCCATAATTTTCCTCCGTAGTCCGTGTCGGACTAATATTTACGCTAATATTTTACAACTTTTCATAGTATTTTACAACGGTAATTTAAACAAATATTATCGTGCATTATGTATAATTTGCACAAACGACTAATCAAGTTCGTCTAACGTAAGTTCGAACGCGGGCGCAAAATGTTTTAAAAAGTAACTCACCGCCTTATTATCGCAGTTTTTAAGTTCCTTCTCTATCGAAAGTTTCGCTTTCTTAAACTCGTTGTTTCCTGCCTTAATCTCTTCAACACATTTAAGGTAAGCCGAAAGTCTATCCGCATACTTTACTAACTTATTCTCTTCTGAATCGGTATCTTTGGGCAAAACGTATAGAGTATATTCGTCTTTTAGTTCTTCGGGGAGCATATTTAAAATACGAGTGCAAGCGAGTTTTTCTAGATCTTTATACGCAAGGTTGATTTCGGGATTAAAATATTTAATAGGCGTAGGTAAATCCCCCGTTATAACTTCGCCGACTTCGTGATACTGTGCAAGCAATACCGTTTTGCTTATATCTACGTTACCACCGTATATCTTATTATTGATAAGCGCTAGCGCGTGGGCAATAACTGCAACCTGTTGGCTATGTTCCATTATGTTCTCTTCCCTAACCGAACGCATAAGCGACCAACGCCTTATATATTTCATACGGTTTATATACGCAAAAAATTTAAACATAGCTCTTCCCCCTTTGAATTTTTACTTTTGAAATTTTTTTTATTGTAACACATAATTTTGCTTGACGCAAGATTTTTTTGGTGTTATCATAAACACAATAAAATTAAATATTCGCTATGGGTGCCGTTTTGGCTGAGATTACACCATTTGAACCCGCAAGGTAATGCTTGAAGGGAAAGCAAATAGAATTAGTGACTTATTAAGCGCTCCCATACTTGGGAGCGCTTTTTTGCCTATATTAGCGAATAGAAGGAGTAATTATGTATCATTGGTTTCCTGAACACACCAATTTAACGCCCGACCAACAAACGGACGCGTTAAAAGCAGTAATCGCCGGTATAGGCGATTTCGCACTCTGGGCGTCGATAGCGCTCGCGGTAATCCTTATCGCTACGGGCATTATCGTAAACTTTAAGTTCCGCGATAAATTCGCAGGGTTCTTAAAAATCGCTATCGCCTTAACGGTAGGCTTTGCAGTTTCGCTAGTCGGCGTACTGCTATACTTCCAAATCACACGCCTTTCAATGAAAGGTGAAATCGGACTTAATTTTTGGCTTTGGGTCGGTTTTGCAAGTTTAGTAGTTATAGCCGTAACCGTATGCGCACTATTGAAAGCGTTTAATAACAAACACTTTAAGTATTTTGCGATAGGCTTTGCGACTGCGGTTTTAGCGTACGTAATAGTTTTATTATGTTTATTCCCAACCGACCTTGAAGTTCAAGGCAGTAAAGCGCTCTATATCGCACTCGCAATTTTGCTTATCGGCGCCATTATCGTCCTTGCTATAATCTTTGACCGCAAGAACGGTAGCGCAAACAACACTCGTGCGCTTACTTACGCAGGTATTTGTATAGCCATTTCTTACGCACTTTCTTACATAAAGATTTTCGACGGTCCGCAAGGTAGTTCGATAACACTTGCAAGTATGTTGCCTATTATGATTTATTCATATATCTTCGGTGCTAAAAAAGGCGTACTTGCAGGCGCTGTTTACGGCGTTTTACAATGCTTACAAGATCCACAAATTTACGAACCGTTGCAAGTTCTTCTCGATTATCCCATAGCATTCTCGGCAATAGGGCTTGCAGGAATATTTAATGGCGCAAAATTCCTTAAAGGAAACAAACTTTTTGAAATTGTTTTGGGTGCAATCGTAGGCGGTTTTGCAAGATATTTTGCAAGCGTTTTAAGCGGTTACTTCGTGTTCTATTCTTGGAGCACTATGGACAGTTCGCTTCTTTACAGCATAGTTTATAATTCGGCTATACTTATCGACGCAGTTATCTGCGCAGTAGTAGGCGCTCTTCTGTTCTCATCAAAGGCTATGGTCCGTCAAATCGACCTTATAAATCCAGTAATAGAAAACAAATCAATAGAAGACTAAGGTTAATCAACAAAAACCCCCCGTTTAGTGCGTCAGTAATAGGGATTATTACTGACGCACTAGTTATATTTGCCTAACGGCAAGTTATATTGCTAAAAGCAGTGATATTTTGCTAACGCAAAGTGATATTTTCACTTGTAGTGAAAGATAGGCAAATATAATATAACTTTGACCACGGGTCAAAATATAACTGCTTACGCAGTTGGCGTTCGCTACGCTCGGCTAAACTGTTTACTGCGTAAACAATATCACTTTTAGCCACAAGGCTAAAAATATAAATAAATTATTTAACTATTCTGTGGATAAGAAAAGCCCACCATATTTCGCTTTTTGCAAAGTTTGGTGGGCTACACTTTTGTTATTGCTTAAAAATCCCTATGTCTATTAAAGTTTTCGGGGAGTTTTTTTCTTTTATTTTATAATGGTAATTTCCTTAGGTGCGTCAATCTTTAATTCTTTTCCGTCGCACTCTACTTTTATCAATCCGTAAGGCGTTGGGAAAGACGCTTTAATCCATTTAAGATTTCCTAGGTCGGGTTTAATCTCAAAAGTTTTACTATCAATAATTTTTACACCCGCAACAACACGCTGTAAATATTGCACGGGGCCACCTGCCCAACCGTGGCAAAAACTATGTCTAAACCCTTTATAACAAAAATCGCCTTTTGTTGCGTGTATATCAACCTTTCCGTTAGGTATTTGGTCGATACGCGATGCGTTCATCATCCAGTCTATATCAAAATCTTCAAAGAAAGAAGTAGCGCCTAAATCAAGCATACCGCCGTAGTATTCTTTAAGCATTTCGGTCGCCTTTGCACTTCCGTATTTACTTGCAATCGAACTTAAAATATAATAACTCATAAAGGTAGAAAAGCCCTTTACCCCGTCCTTAACCAAAACGCTTACGTCTTGACTAAGTCCACAATACGAACGCAAAGCGCAACCTTGCTTATAATCGCAACTATCGGGATTGTTCACTTTTAAGATTTCCGCTTTTTCGCTAGCAAAGCGTGTATGCTTGCCACAAAGCGAAAGCATTTCTACGGTGGCGTTCATTGCCATAAAAGCAAGTGCAATATTGCCGGCATAACCTTTATCTTCAAAGTTTTGGCTAGGCCAGTCAAGAAAAACGAAGTCGTATTTTAATTTGCCGTCCGAAGATATATGTTCGCTTATAAAACGCGCCGTATTTTCTATATAATCTATATGTTTTTCTAAAAACTTTACGTCGCCCGTATGTTTTATATAATCGTTTATTACGATAAGTAGCCACATAGAATACGCCGGTATACCGTTTACCCAAGCGGGCGGAGTTGTTTGTTCAATGCTAAATTCAAGACTATTTTTCAAATAAGAATAATCGTCGTAAAGTCCAAGATACGCCAAAAATTCGGGGTGCAAATCACCTACCCAAACCAAACGATCACGCTTAATACCGTCGTAGATTACACCGTTTTGAACGTTCATATAAACGGTGCGAGTGGCAATCTTAAAAATTTCGTTAACACGCTCGTCGTCACACTCAAAATCGCCTTTTTGATCTAATCCTGCGTGGGTGTAATTAAGCAAAACTTTCTTAACGTATAAAGCGTTTTCGGCAAGATTATCTATACGACAAAATCTAAACCCGCTTTTAAAATATTCGTTATCGGAATAAGCGGGAATATGAACGGTAATATCTCTAAGCGAATGGTCGTTACAAGCGCCGTTTTCACCGAGTTCCGCGCAAGTTTCAGTAACACTTTCGCCAACCCTTATTCTAACGTTTTTACTTTCGTTGTGCGCTAAAATGCGTATTCCACCAACGTATTCCATGCCGTAGTCTAAAATAATGTAACCACCCGCAGGAATTTTGCACAAGAAGGGTTCAGTAAGTCCTATCTGCGGATAACTAACCTTAAAAAGCGCGTCAACCCCTTCAACGCCATTAGCGCAATCTATTACTTTTACAGGATAAATAAGTTCTTTCATTATACTTGCCCTTTTTATTATATTTCTTTAATGGTGCGAACGCCGTCTTTAACGACTATTTCCACACCGCCGTCTTTCCACGGAATAAAAAACTCACAATCCATACCGACGAATTTATCGTTAAACTGCGGTTTATCTTGATAATAACCCGTAAAGCCCGTAAGCGCAGCGATAACTATACAGCCTGCATAAGCGCCTATGCCGTGGTTACAACTTGCAAGCGAATGCACGTTTTCCCAAAGCGTCATGGTCTTCTTTGCCATAATGCCGTAAACGTCGACCGTTTCTTTAAGCGCCTTTTCCACTTCGCCGTTTTCTATTAGCATGGTTTCTCTCATAACAAGCCCCGTTATAACGTTTGCCTTATCAATATTTGGGTAAACCGCTTTTTTATCTCTTGACGGAACGAATACGTTATATAATTTATCGTAAAGTTCGGGGAAAGTTTCCTTTGTTGCTATTCCCGAGAAAAATGCGTGATATTGACACGCTTCGCTCATATGGTCTACGGAAATTAGTTTGCCGTTCTTTCTTATACGGTTATCTTCAAAGAATTCGCCGTTATACGACTGTTTTATAATGTTTTTCTTAATTCTTTCACATTTTTTAACAAGTTTTTCGGTATGCCAAACTTTATCTACCGCCAAAAGCATTTTGTAATACATCATGTTCGACGGGTAGTTTACACCGCAAACGAAGTCTGGTGCGTTAGCCTGCGACCACTCGATAAAAATCCAACTTTCCAAATCTTCTAAAAGCCCGTCGGAATTCTCAAACTTTTCAAAGAATTTCAAGAGCGCTTTTATTTGCGGTTTTGCAAGTTTTTTAAGTTTATTATCACCCGAATTGAGTATATATTCACAAGTGATAATAACGTACCAAATAGCACAGTTAGGTATATATTCCCCGTTCACGTGATCAGACGGGTAACACATAGGCACCATACCTTCGGGAAGTTGCGGAAGTTGTTTTGCCAAAGCGTAATTTTCCAAAGTATTTCTAAGTGCGTTAAAGTTCCCCGTGAAAGTCGTTGCGCTATGGCGAGAATAATAAATATCGTTAATCCACCCCGAACGTTCTCTTGACGGACAGTCCATTAGTAGGTCGCTAGAATTTTGCGCTACCGTATGCCTTGCCGCCTTTAAGATGTTTTCCACCGTCTTGTCTTTAACCTTGAAAGTAATCCTAAACGCGTCGCTATTTTCTACGGGAATAACGTTTACTTCTTTAACGTTAACGCTACCAGAAAGAACAACTACTTGTGCGTATTTTAAGGTGTACGGTTCTATCGTTTGAAGATTATATTCGCCTTTTTTAAGCGACCATTTGACGACGCTACCACAACCAAGTCTTCTAAAATCAACAGCGCCATTATCGTTTAAGAGTTCGTCGAAGATAAGATAAACGTCGGCGTCTTCTAGCACGTTAAGGTTTAAGCCTATAAAACCGCTTACGTTACGCTTTAAGTTATAAACGGAATATTCAAGCGCGTTTAGTTGAGTTTTTTCCGTCTGTTTTTGATAAGTAAATTTAGACGCCACGTCGGTAATACATTCAACAAGTTCGTTTTTATAATAACCGTCGAACATATGGCCTACTTGATAAATAGATCTATCTTCCCAACACGGAATAGTGTCGTCGATAACAACCACACCGCTTTCTAACGGCTTATTTGCCTTTACCGTGTAAAAATGCGGATACGGAACGCCCCTTGCTATTATTTTAGGCGCATCTACGCAAACCTTTTCTAACTTTGCGCCAAACATGTCAGGGTTTTCGAAATAGGCGTTAATATCGGCGTCTTGAACGAAAACTTCTACAAACCCCCTTTGGAAACTGTACCTTTGAACGTTCTTCGCTCTAACCACAAAATCGTAACAATCAAAATCGTTAGCCGTGTAAGTTTTCCCTTCCAACGTAAAGTTGCAATAGAAATACGGAGTTCCTTTCATTATGTTAAAAGTAGGCACGTTATACGCACTTGCGATAGCAACGATACGGTGACTACCTTTCTTTAACTTAATAGTTTTCTTGTCCATACGGCAATAGCCTTCCGCCGTTCTTGCCGGTCCAAACATGCGCAACGCACCGTCCACGTAAAACTTATACATGCCGTTTGCGGTAAGGTTAAATCTTGCCGATACGTCTTTCGTCGTTTCTACTTCAAGAACGAATACCACGTTGCTATTTTTAGTTTCTAATTGCTGTTTTGCCCATATAAAATCAGTCATGCCTAACGCCTTTTACTTTAAAGTGTTTTTCTAAAATAATACATTATTAAGAATGGTTTGTCTACGTGAAATTGTAACAAATTTTCATATAATTGTAAACAAATAAATTATACAATAAAATTGTTCCTTGTCAAGCGAACAACTAATTTTAACCCATCTAATTTCCTAAAACCGTATAATCGTCGCCAAGCATAACTTTAAGCACCGTTTGTGCGTAAATTCTATGCATAAAATCGTTAGGGTGATTTATGTTATTAGAGTCTACGTCAACAAATCGTTTACCAAGTGAATAGATACTTTGACTTAACGCCGTCATAGGTGCGACCGCCGTCTCCGAATATTCTTTGGCAAGATCAACAAGTTGCGCTTCGTGAGTGGGAATATTCCCCACCCAACCGATATACTGTCGCCTATAACCGCGTTGATCACTTATACAAGAAAAAGAGAAAGCGCACAATATAAAACACAAGCAAATTGCAAAAACTTTTTTCATAAAAAAATCCTTAATTTTTATTAAAACATTATAAATTCTTTTTTTTGTTTTGTCGATAGGCTTTGAAATTCTGTTAAAGTTTTTCCATAATGACGCAAATTTTTTCCTTTAAAAACAAAAAAGGCGGTACCGACCGCCCTTTTTACTTTTAATTTTCTAAATTTTCGTAATAGTCTATTAAGTATTCAATATTTATAAACTTTTCCAAGAAGTTGTTTTGCGTGTAATAATAGTGGTTACTTGCTTCGTAGCCGATACGTGCGTCTTTACCCGCCAAACGGTAAAGTCTTCTAGTAAGATTACGTTCTTCTTTAAGGAATTTTATAAGCGTATCTTTATCGGCAATCTCTCTTGCTACGTTAAATTCCGTATGAACGTACATACTCTTAATACTTACGTAAACTACTTCGGCAAAATTTCTAAGTTCGTCAAACAAGGCGTTACCCGAAAGTTTGTTTAAAATTTCAAGCCCTTGTTCCCACTTAATAAGAAGTTTATCCAAAAGCGCAATAAACCCTTCAACCGAGTGATAACCGCCCCAACACTTATAATCGTCGTACGCAAACGTAACCATAGTTGCGCTATACCCCGTCGGCCTGGGATACATAAGGTTAGATGAACCCAAATGTTGCATGCCTTGATAAAGCGTTCCTATGGTATGCGGAAAATATCTAAACCCGTCGGAGAAAAGTTTTACTGCGTCTTTAACTTCTTTGGCATTTTCAGCAAAATGTTCTTTAAGCCATTCGTCGTAATTGAATTCGCCGTCAAATAACTTGTTAACAAGGTCCAAAGAAACGGTGGGGTAACCACCTAACGTCCAACTCATCATAAGTCCGCCAACGCCTAACTTTTTAAGGTTTTGCATATGTTCGATAACTAAATCGAATACGGGTATATATGGAACGGTGGCAAATTCCCAACTGTTGTTTATTTGCACCTTTGCCATTATTTTATGCCCTAACTTTTTAGCATAGGTAAGATTTGCAATCGTTTCTTCACACGGACCGACTTTACTTAAAGCATATTCCGCAACTTCCGTCCTTTCGCCATCAATGGTAATATGTCCCATTTCGCTTACAGACAAAACGTCTATCTTTTTGTCCATGTTTGCTATGCCTTCTTTAACGTCTTCGGGCATCCAGCCGTAAGGTTCCGTCCAACTCCACAAGTTAGCCAAAACTCTTGTCTTTACACCAGCGTCGTCTATCGCTCTTTGTATTATATTGTTTATTTCAGGAACGACTTCTTGATGTTTCTTTTTATTACATATAGGGCAAGGATTGTTTGGCCTTGAATGGCAGTTAGTCATGTTTTCAGACATGGTTATCGTGATTATACCTGCAAGTTCAGGAACAGCCGATACAAGCCCTTTTACAGCCTCGTAAAGATACGTCTTAACTTCTTTGGTTTCCGTGCAAAGACTCCACGAACCTTCAAAAAATCTACCCTTAATTTTTTCCGTCGCAGGCGTTATTTGATTGTCGGCAAGTCCCCTTGGTTCGTTAAAATATAGGTATACGCCTATACCGTATTTTTTGCACTGTTGAATTATTTTATTAAGATTTTCACGACGGATTTCATAGTCCTTATCAAGTCCTTCAAGGAAAGGGTATGGCGAAAGTTTAGACAAAAGACCTTGCATCCACAATCCGTTCACACCAACCGACTGCAACATTTTAAGGAAATCGTCGGGAACTATCTCTTCCCCTTCCATAAACGTATCGCCGTAAAGCATAGAATAACTGTAAACAATCTTATCAAAGTCGTTGTTTGCGCTTGCCGTATTCGAACTTTCCACCTTGGGTGCGCTCGAATAAAAATCAAACGGTTCGGCATAGTCGCATATAAATTCCGAAGAAACGGCTTTTGCAAGGCGCTCGGTAGTTTTAATTTCACTATCCGTAAGCGGAGAATATTTTACTTCTTCGGCGTAAGCCTTAAAAAGCCCCAACTTAATACCTAAAAAGTCGTCTTCTTTTAGGTTGTAATCGAGAGTCGCTTCGTCCATATCTAAAAGTTCAAGCAATTGATTATATGGAATTAAATGCCAGTTGTTCTTTATTATATTGATATAACCTTGTTTTTTCCATTTAGGACTGTAATTAATCTTTTCAATCCCTAACCTTTTCGCTTCCCTTTCAATGGTGTCAACGTCCGTACCAAGCACACTAGCAATTGTTGTGGTTGGAACTAAACCGTAATTTCTAAGCAATACGGTTTGCCATTTTTGCGGGGTAAAAAACATTAACGGTTTTACTTTCTTTACTTCGGGTAACATTGTATCTCCTTAAAACATTAGTTAATTTGATTTTATTATAGAAACACTAAATTTGTTTGTCTATACAAAATTGAAAAATTTTTGTATTAAATTGTAAAATAAAATCCAACAAAGTTCGCTAAGTTTATTCTATCACCTATAAAGATTTATTCAAGGTAAAAAAGTATTTTTTAATGGAATAAAAAGAGTTTAACAAGCGGAAAAACACAAATATAAAAAATTTGCAAAAAATTTTAAAAATCGACGAAATATAATTGACAACTACTATCTTTTTCGATATAATACATAGGCATTTACGAGATAAACTTTCGTCGGATGCGATATGGCGGCGTAGCTTAGTTGGTTAGAGCGGCCGGTTCATA
>CASDPM010000078.1 GCA_949282465.1 uncultured Bacillota bacterium | reverse complement strand
AGTAAATGAAAATTTATCAAAAATATGCATTAAAATCGTTGACATAAATTTGTCGGCGTAATATAATAATGACGTAATATGTAGTTCACGGAGGCTTTTTATGAAAAAGGAAGACATCAAAAAGGTAGTATTAGCGTATTCGGGTGGTCTTGACACTTCGATAATTATTCCTTGGCTTAAGGAAAATTACAACAACTGCGAGGTTATTGCAGTAGCCGCAAACGTTGGTCAGGCTGACGAACTTGACGGGTTGGAAGAAAAGGCACTCAAAACGGGTGCATCTAAACTTTACGTTTTGGATTTGACTGACGACTACGTTGATAATTATATAATTCCCACTATGAAAGCAGGCGCTTTGTATGAAGAATATTTGTTGGGTACAAGCCATGCTCGTCCCTGTATTGCAAAGGCAATGGCTGAAATTGCAATTAAGGAAGGCGCAGACGCTATTGCGCACGGTTGTACGGGTAAGGGTAACGACCAAGTTCGTTTTGAACTCGGCTTTAAGCACTTCTGTCCTAACATGACCATTATCGCACCATGGCGTGAATGGGATATTAAATCTCGTGAAGAAGAAATTGATTATGCCGAAGCGCATAACGTTCCACTTAAAATAAATAGGGAAACCAACTATTCGAAAGATAAAAACCTTTGGCACTTATCTCACGAAGGTCTTGATTTGGAAGACACGGGTAACGAACCTATGTACGAAAAGAAAGGCTTTTTGGAAATGGGTGTATCTCCGATAGACGCTCCCGATAAGCCCACATACGTTGAACTCGAATTTGAAAAGGGAATACCCACCGCGCTTGACGGAAAGAAGATGAGCGCAAAAGAAATTATTTTGAAACTCAACGAACTTGGTGGCGCAAACGGTATAGGTATTCTCGATATAGTAGAAAACCGTTTAGTTGGTATGAAATGCCGTGGCGTATACGAAACCCCCGGTGGTGCAATTTTATATAAAGCGCACAGCGTTTTAGAAACGTTGTGTCTTGACAAAATAACCATGCACGAAAAGCAAAAACTATCTATCACGTTTGGCGAACTCGTATATAACGGTCAATGGTTCACGCCTTTACGTGAAGCACTTTCTGCATTTGTAGACAAAACGCAAGAAAAAGTTACCGGTAAAGTTCGTCTTAAACTTTACAAAGGCAATATGATAAACGCAGGCGTTTGGAGTCCGTATTCACTTTATAGCGAAGAAATCGCAACGTTCGGTGAAAGCGACTACAACCAAAAAGATGCCGACGGATTTATTAACCTTTTCGGATTGCCCATTAAAGTTCAAGCAATCGTAGACGGTAAAGGCAAATAAAAATTTAGCAAATTAAGCGTTAAAATCTCCCTGCACGGTTAAATTTTGCCGTGCGGGAAATTTTATTTATCAGCGGAGAATAAATTATGGCAAAAATGTGGGCGGGCCGTACCGACGGCGTCACCGAAAAAATAGCGGACGATTTTAATTCGTCCATCTCGTTTGACTGTAAACTTTATAAGCACGATATTTTGGGTAGCATGGCGCACGCGTCAATGCTCGGTTATAAAAACATTATCACCGATAACGAGGCTAATGCTATTATTGACGGCTTGCAAGGTATTTTAGACGATTTGGAAAGCGGAAAACTCAAAATAGACTTTTCTTGCGAAGATATTCATATGTTCGTCGAACAAGTTCTTACCGAGAGAATAGGTGATTTGGGCAAAAAACTCCATACGGCAAGAAGTCGTAACGACCAAGTTGCGCTCGATATGCGTATGTATTTAAGGGAATGTTCCCAAACACTCGTAAAAAAGATTTTTGCTCTTATTAGCGAAGTTACTTTTAAGGCGGAAGAACATAAAACCACGATTATGCCGGGGTATACGCACTTGCAAAGGGCGCAACCCGTAACTTTCGGGCATCATCTTATAGCGTATGCAATGATGTTGCTTCGTGACGTTGATAGGTTTAAGGACGCTGAAAAACGAATAAACGTTTCTCCGATAGGCAGTTGCGCACTTGCAGGAACTACGTACGATACCGATCGCCGTTATGAGGCCGAAAAACTCGGTTTTAACGGTATAGCACTTAACAGTATGGACGGCGTTTCCGATAGAGATTTTTGTGTGGAATTTTTAAGTAATTGTGCAATACTTATGATGCACCTTTCAAGATTTTCAGAAGAACTTATTTTGTGGTCGAGTTGGGAATTTAAGTTTATAGAACTTTCCGATGCGTTTACAACGGGTTCTTCGATAATGCCACAAAAGAAAAATCCCGACATGGCTGAATTAGTGCGTGGCAAAACGGGAAGAGTGTACGGCGATCTTATGGCGCTACTCACTACGCTTAAAGGATTACCGCTTGCTTATAATAAAGATATGCAAGAAGATAAAGAAGGCGTGTTCGACGCAGTTGAAACGGTAAATAACTGTCTTGACGTGTTTACCCCTATGATAAAGGGTATGGCGGTATTAAAAGACAATATGTACCACGCTGCCGAAAAAGGTTTTATTAACGCTACCGACCTTGCGGATTATCTTGTAAAA
>CASDPM010000077.1 GCA_949282465.1 uncultured Bacillota bacterium | reverse complement strand
ACAGGAGAATTTAAGATGAAAAATAAATTGGTGGTTATATTGACGGGCTTGCTAATTTTATGTTCGGCATTTATGGTTGCTTGCGGTGGCGCAAAAACCACGCTTAACGCGCCGAGCATTGAACTTAGTGAAAACGTTGTAAGTTGGACTGCTGTGGAAAATGCGGAAAAATATGAAATCACAGTAAACGGCGCGGTTAAAACCACCGTTAATACACTTTCGTATACGGTGACTGAAACCGCAGTTGGAAGTTACGTTATCACCGTAAAAGCAATACCAAACGATACGAGCAAGTTTAACGTTTCCAAAGCGTCGAATAGCGTAACCTATACGGTTGTTTCTCGTGCGGAAAAACTCGAAAAACCTGTGGTTACTATTTTAGGTAACGTTATTTCTTGGCAAGCAATTGATGGCGCTATAAATTACGATATTTATCTCGATGGAACTTTTTTTGATAACGTTGAAGGGACGAGTTACGAATTCGATACAATGCCTATCAAAGTTTATTCGGTAACCGTTGTTGCAAAGAGTGCAGATACACGGGAAATTAAACATTCTGATCCGTCTGACGTAATAAACTACAACGTGGGCAAGGCTTTCGTTAAAATAGAAAAGATTGCAGATCCTGCTATTACAACCTATTATCTTGATGAAAATAAATCGCTTGATCTTACGGGACTAAGTGTTAAAGCGTATTACGGTAATGCCGACGCCGAAGATATAACTCTTACGGCAGACGATATCGTTTCCGATTACGATATGAATGTGGAAGGAAGATACGAACTCGAATTCGAATATGTAGGCGCAAATATGGTTGCAAGTAGTATTTGGGTTAGAATTAACGTTATAGAAAGAACTTTGGCGGACGTTTCTTCTTACGACACGGTTATAAACGAATATTCAGTTTCTAATGAAAACTATAAGATTGCCGACGGCACGGTTGAAAACGTGGTCGATATGAAAGGTAATGAAATTACGGTGATTAGCGAAGGTGGAAATTCCTATGCGGATATTCCCGAAGGCGAAACTTTGCTAAAAATTGACGGAGAGTTCGTAAACGTTATCGTTGCTCGTTACGTCAAAACGGTGGAGGATTTTAACGATATAAATCAGGCGCTTGACGGATATTATATGCTAATGAATAATCTTGATTTTAGCGAGTTAAACTGTTCGGCTATCGGTGTTGCGCCTATTAAGTTAAACGGCGAAACCCCAGAACTCGACACTACGGGCGCGACAGGAATTGCATTTAACGGTACGTTTAATGGCAACGGCTACGCTATAAGAAATTATACGCTAAATAAGGCGGGGCTTGCTTGGAACGATATAGCAGGGCGTGGCGTTGCAATGTTCGGCTATGTTGGCGAAACGGGTAAAATTTGCAATATCGTTCTTCGTGACGTTACGGTAAAGGGTATGAACAATACTTCGTTTGTGGTAGGATACAATAAAGGTATTGTAGAAAACGTCTTGGTTGAATCCGACTGTGTACTTTTCAATAATTACGAAGATCAAGCGATTATAAGCGCGTTTAACTACGGCACGGTTAGAAACGTGGTTTCCTATGCGCTTACGAGTGAAAACGTGAATATCGTAACGAAAGGGGACACGTCGTTATCACAAACGGGAATTAACGGTTATATAGACAATACTGACGATTTAACGTCGGTACTCGGTGATGGTTGGACTTATATTGAAGATTACGGCACGGTTTATGGCAACTCGTCATATAAAAAGGTGCTTTCCGCAGATTCCACAATTAAAAATGGTGGAAACTTGGAAGTTGCTATTTATCAAGCAAACTGGTCTGATCCCGAAATCGCCGTTTGGGGAGCAGGTTATTCGGCAGACGCTGTACTCGAATATAAGAGTAATGAAAAACTTACCGATAATTTATACGTATTTACCTTCGGCGTTAAGAGTGGCGTAACACTTACGAAAGACGCCGAACTTACGGTAGGTGTAACGGCAGACGGTTATTTTGACACCTTTAAGGTTACCGTTATTGAAGATGAAATTATTACCCCCGAACCCGAAGAACCTGACACCACGGTATACGAAAAACTTGCCGTTTCAGTTTCTAACAATAAGATAGAATACTCCAAGACAACGGCTCTTGATATTAAGTCGCTTTGCTCGTTTACGTTTACTGCCGAAGACGGTGGAACACCCGTATCGGTAGACGCAAGTGAGATTACCGTAAGCGAAGTGTTTGCAGGTAATAAAGAAGTTACATTTACTTACACAAGTGGCGGAGTAGTTTACGGTGTAAAACATACCTTTGAAATTTGGTATGTTATTACCGAAGGTGCCGAATGGTCACTTATGAACACGCATCTTGACGGATACTTCAAACTCGGCAACGAAATTGACCTTGATGGAGCGACTTATTCGGCAGTAATCGGCAGTGTTTCACTAGATGATGCTGGCGAAGGCTACCAAATTGCAACTGACGGTGTAGGCGAAGCGCAAACGGGCGTAGCGTTTACGGGTAAGTTTGACGGTTGTGGTTATGCGGTTAAGAATTTTGCTTCTGATTATACCGAAGCGCCTTACGCTATTTCTAGTTACGGACTAGTTCCGTTCGCTTACGTAGGGGCAGGGGCATACGTTGGAAACTTTACGATGCAAGGTGCGTCGATTCGTTGTGGGCAAAGCGGAAGTTTTATTTCGGCACTCAATCTTGGCACAATAGAGAAGATTACGGTTGCAAGTGATTGTACTCTCTACGTAAATTATTCAAGTAATTCTCCCGTTGCAGCGGTTTATAACGCCGGGACAGTTGATAAGATTACGTGTAACGTCACCACGTTTACTAGTGCAATGGGCACGGGCACGTATGATATTGAAAAGATTGTTTTTGACGGAACGGATGCGACAGATAGCACGATAGTAACGGAATAATAAAATATCCGAAAGGAGAAATATATATGAAAAACTTTATTCAAACTGTGGGGGTGGGAGAGAAGAATTATTCTTCGCCCCAAGCAATCGTAACGTATTTCTTAGAAGACGTTATGAGCACAAGCATTAGCACGGTTGGTGACGTATTCGACGATGGATGGGCACCTAACCAGGAGATGGAGGGTTAAGTATGATTAAATCGTTAGGTAAAAAGATTGTCTTAATCATGCTGGCGTTGGTATCTGTGTTGTGTATAGGCGCAAGTGCAATAGTAAGCGCAAACGCAAATACTTTTGATATTACAACCGTATCGTTTACAATGGTAGAAGGCGCAAGCGTAAGGATTAGCGGAACGGTGGCAAACGGTATGAGATTTACCGCAAAGATGGGTAAAACCGAATACGAGGACATTGTGAAAAATACGGGCGAAGAAAAAACTTATTCGGCAGTAGAATTCGGCGTGCTTATCGTACCCAAGGACTATGCGGAAACGACGGGTTATGAAATAACCAAAGATAACGTATTCGGTGCAAGCGCCGTATACGCTCATAACGTAGAAGCATCAAGCCTTGTAGGGACCAACAAAAAAGCAATAATTAGAACGAGCACAAGCGAACTTACGTGGTCTGAAAAAGAAAATGGTTACGTTTTCGGCGGTTCAATAACCGATTTACTTTCAACAAATTTAACGAGAGAGTTTATCGGGACCCCGTATATTGGATACAAACAAGCAGGCGCAAGTGAATATGAATATATGCTCGGTGGCTATTATAAAGGTGACGCGTTGAACAACACACGTTCAATGACGTACGTTGCACAAAAAGCGTTAGAAGAAGAAACCAATGCTAAAATCATTGCTAGCCTTACCGATAATTACATAACTCCCGTCGTATCTCAAAATATAAATACGACGTATAACGTAAAACGCCATTTTGCTGACGGTTACGGTAATTACGTTTATGATGCATATTATTCTAACGACGACGTTTATGTGGAAGGGAAACAACTTGGTACTCTTACCGCAAAGGTTGGTCAAAAACTAAACTTTAACGAGTACGACGTTGAATACTTGATGGATGCATATACGCTTAATCAAGAAATTTCCGACGTAACGCCAACCGTTCTTGCAAACGGCAAGTTGGAAGTAAACCTTTATTACGATTTAGACTTAAATGGTGACGCTGTTCACGGATTCTTCTCGATATACGACGGTGATGCTGAAAATCTCTCCGACAACGATCTCGATACCTTTGTTTGGACGGGAAGTTACGCAACGAACTCTGCGTTTATGGTTGCAGATCTCGGTGAAATTACCACGGTTAACGATATAGAAATCGTAATGAACAGGGCTGGCGATAGATGGGCTGGCGCAAGCGTGGAATATTCTGTTGACGGAAAGACTTTTATCGCAGTTGACGGAAAAATAGACGACGGCGTTACGACGACAGTTGTTGATCTTGATGCTCCCGTACAGGCTAGATATATTCGTATAAAGAAAGACAATTCTGGTGGTGCTTGGATTTACGTTAACGAAATTATGGTTAACAGCAAACCTCAATCGTTAGTGATTAAAGATAATGCTAAGATGTACGTTGATTCTAGTACGACGGACGGCGTAATTCCCGCTACTGCAAGTTTTGATTTGCTTAACGCAGACGGTAGTTACACTTCCTTAGATAACGCGTCCATAACGACTAATTTTGTTGCTAAACCTGGTTTGCAAACCGTAACTTATACTTATGACGACGGTTTAGGCACAGTTGTTACAGGCACAAAGACTTATGAAGTATGGTATCAAATCAAAACTGCTACCGAATGGCAATTGATGAATACTTATCTCGACGGATACTTCGTTCTTGCTAATGATATTACGTTAGAAGGTGGTATTGCAGACATGATAGGTCAAGCGCCGGTCAACTGTGATGAGAACGGCGCAAATCTCTATATTGACCAAACGGGTGTAGGTATGGAACCTGGGGTAGATACTCCGCACGGTATCAACTGCGCTCAAAAAGGTATTTCGTTTACAGGTAAATTCGATGGCGCGGGTTACGTGATTTCAGGATTTGAAGCACCTTATACTGGTGTTACTTCTGCATATACTTGGGGTAGATCAATGTTCCCGATTATAGCCGAAGGTGCTTACGTTGGTAACTTTACGTTGAAGGGCGCAACTGTCAATACGGGCGCATATTCAGGATTTATTTCTTGTCTTAATATGGGTACTATTGAAAATATCGCAATTGCATCCGACTGCTCGCTTTATACTAATAGATGGGCGGCAGGTACGGTATGCGCATATAATAGTGGTACTATTAAAAACGTAGTAAGTAACGTTACTACTTTCTATCAAGCAATCGACGTTAACAACGTTAGGAACTTCGAGAGAGCAGTATTTGACGTCGACCAAACGGGAACGGTAACGAACACCTTTATAGGTATTGAAGATTACTCGTCGTCGCTTCCGATTTATACTTCGGAAAATCAAGAAGGTTGGTTCTACGTTAAGGACTTTGGTATGCACTATGCAAATTCGAGTATGTGCATGATTTTGGGCGTTTCTAAAACCACGGTTAAAGTTGGAGAAGCGTTTGAAATTTATTATGCCGACCCCACTAATATGGCAGGTGAATTCTACGTTCATACGTGGACGGGTGGATCTAGGGCGGTTTCGTTCCAAGCAACCAAAAATGAACATACTTTCAGTATGACGATTACGGACGACACGATTATTGCAGGTAGTTCTTATACCTTGGGTATTAAGGTTGTAGGTGCAAGAGAGAGTTTGTACTATACTTTCACTTTAACGGTTGTTGAAGAGTAAGCAAAAATCACAAGACGTTTTCTTTTTCAAGTAGAAAAGAAAAATATTACTTCGGCGCTTTTGCTTAGCGGAATAAGGGCACTTGTCTTGATATGGCAAAGCGTTCGATAACGGCGGTGGCAGGATTGTTATTAGCGACGTAGACATAAACGCAACTGCCGAATAAACAAATATATGTTTCCCGTAGGTCTACCTTAAAGGTGGGCCTACGCGGGAATAAAAAAGAACACATTTTGGGTTTTTTAAGTGGACAAGCCCTTAAAAATAAGGTTTGTTTACTTTATTTTTACAAAAAACGCCATTTTTTAAAAAAATGACAAAAATTATCAATAAATACGGACTTAGATAAAAGGATAAATTATGATAAAATTCGGAACGGGTGGGTTTCGTGGTATTATAGGTGACGACTTCACCAAAGAAAACGTTCAGTTAATTGCACAAGCACTTTGCGATTTGGCTAATAGCGACGGTGATACAACGCCGATAGTTATAGGGTATGATTACAGGTTTGGTTCTGACTATTATGCAGGGTGGATGGCGGAAACGTTTGCCGGCAACGGCAAAAAATGTCTACTCTATCCCTATCCTATGCCGACGCCGGCAATTATGATGGCAGTTAGGGACGAAGGTCTTTCGTATGGGGTAATGATTACCGCGAGCCACAATCCTTATAACTTTAACGGTGTAAAAACTTTCTTGAAGGGTGGTGTAGACGCAGACGTAGAGTTTACGCGTAAGTTGGAAAAAGCAACGGATGCGGTAAAAAAGGTTAAATCTATCTCTTTGGAAACGGCAAAAAAGAAGGGGCTAATTATAGATTATTCTAACAAACAACATTACTTGGAAAACATAAAGAGTTTTTTGTCGTCAAAGATACAAAACAGTAAACTTAAAATTCTTTATGACAACTTATACGGTGTTGGTTCGCTTTGTATAGAACCTTTGTTTAATATGCTTGGTATAAAAAACTATAATATATTAAACACTCGGCGTGACGCACTTTTTAACATGCTTATGCCTAATCCCACCGAGGCATCTATGATGCACTTAAAAAAGGAAACGGTAGGAAAATCTTACGATTTCGCAATGGCTACCGATAGTGACAGCGATCGTCTTGGTATTTTGGACGAAAAAGGAAATTACGTGTCGAGTAATCTTATACTTGCTTCCCTTTACTATTATTTGGTTAAATATCGTAACCTAAAAGGCGACGTCGTTAAGAACTGTGCAACGAGTATTCTTTTAGATAAACTTGCCGAAAAACTTGGCTTTAAGTGCCACGAAGTAGACGTTGGGTTTAAAAATATTTCGGCAGGTATTAAACGCAATAATGCGCTAATCGGCGGGGAATCGAGTGGTGGACTTACAGTAAGCGGATACATATATGGAAAAGACAGTGTGTTCTCTTCGTTACTGTTTACTGAAATGGTTACGGTTATGGCAAAACCCGTTTCCGAGATTATGAAAGAAGTAAAGGCTTTTGCGGGTTACGACTATGTTTGCATAGAAGATGAGATACGTTTTGAAAAAGATAACGGTTTAACTGAATTCCTTGACGGAAACGTTCCCGAATTTGATAGAAAACTAGTAAAACACGTTCATTTTAATAACAACTTTAAATACTATTTTGAAAACGGTTGTTGGGCGCTTATACGTTTATCGGGTACTGAACCTGTTTTCAGGGTGTTTACTGAATTTGAAAATGAAGAAACGGCGAAACGTAATATAGAGATATTGCGTTCGTTTATAAACGGGTTTAGTGAAAACGCCACAGCCACTAACTGATTAGATAAGGAGAAGAAAATGAA
>CASDPM010000076.1 GCA_949282465.1 uncultured Bacillota bacterium | reverse complement strand
ATTGCATTGTCAAAAAAAATTTGTTATAATTGAAAAAAATGAAAAAGGATTAGTTATGACGATAGTTTTACTAACGGCGCTAGGCGTAGGTGGGGCAACGGTAATAGGCGCGCTTATAGGTTTTTTGATAAAAAGTCCGTCGCATAAATTTAACGACGCCGTTTTATCGTTCGCCGCAGGAATAATGCTTGCCGCCGCAGTGGTTGGGTTAATATTGCCGTCGTTCGAGTTTGGCAATGGCGACGCCGTATCGATAATAATCACAGTTGTTGGGATTTTAGGCGGAGCGGTTTGCTTAAATCTTATAGATAAATTCGTGCCACACCTGCATAAGATGACGGGGTTTGACCAAGAACTTCACCCCGATAAGACTTCGCAACTCAATAAAGTTTTGCTTTTCGTAATTGCAATAGCAATACATAATCTTCCCGAAGGTTTGGCGGCGGGGGTAAGTTTCGGCACGGGGAACAATGCGCACGCACTCACCGTTGCAGGGGGTATTGCCTTGCAAAATATACCCGAAGGAATGATAATTATCGCGCCCATGATAGCGGTTGGAATAAGCAAAAAGAAAACTTTTGTTATAGCCATGCTAACGGGCGTGGTCGAAGTTATAGGCACGCTTATAGGTTATTTTGCAGTAAGTCTTTCTACGGCGATATTGCCTTTCGTTCTCGCTTTCGCAGGCGGAACAATGCTTTACGTAATAAGTGACGAGATGATACCCGAAACTCATTCGCACGGCAACGAACGGATTGCGACTTATGCGCTTTTAATAGGCTTTGTGGTAATGCTACTGCTCGATTTCTTTTTAGGTTGATAGAAAAAATAAAATAAAAAGGTCGCTTAGGGCGTTCCTATAAGGGAATTTTAATTTAATACAAAAGTGTAGCCCACTATACTTCGCTTTAAGGCGAAATATGGTGGGCTTTTCTTATCCACAAAAGATTAAGATAATTTAGTTTTATTTTTAGCCTTGTGGCTAAAAGTTGTATTTTTTGTTTTACAAGCAGTTATATTTTTCGAGAGAAAAATTCAAGGTTCTGCTTTAGCAGGTTCTTATACTTCTCTCGAAGAAGTTATATTAAATAAATCCACAACTTGCCGTTAGGCAAATTTCACCGCCGTAGGCGATATCACCCGTTGTTAGGCGGATATAACAAATCCGTTTGCGGATTTATTTAGTTGCCGAATCCCTTGTAGGGACTCGGCTTTGCGACCTTTTTTATTTTTTTAGACAAACCATTAAAACTGCGATATCGGCGGGGGAAACACCCGAAATTCTGCCCGCTTGTCCAAGGTTGTGCGGACGAATTTTATCAAGTTTTTGTCTTGCTTCAAGGCGAAGACCACCGATAGAAAGATAGTCAATATCGTCGGGCAAGACCTTTTCTTCTAACTTCTTAGCCTTTTCGATTTGCTCTAACGCCTTTTGCAAGTAACCTTGATATTTAGCGTCGAGTTCGACTGTGTAAAGAATTTGAGAAGAAATATTTTCAAACCCACCGAACTCGTCGATAATATCTTTTAGTGGAATACCACGCCTTATAAGGTCGGCTTTCGTAAGACCGGTGTTGGGCTTATCGTAGCCGTATTTTTTAACTAAATTTTCACATTCCGACGGTTTAAGACTTACACCAAGTTGTTCGGTTGCACTTTTATATTCTTCTTGGCGTTTAAGATAAAGCGAATATCTTTGGTCGGAAACAAGCCCCGCACACCTACCTTTTTCAGTAAGACGGAAATCGGGATTATCTTGCCTTAAAATTATACGGTATTCGGCGCGACTAGTCATCATGCGGTAAGGTTCGTTAGTTCCTTTGGTAACCAAATCGTCGATAAGAACGCCGATATATCCTTCGTCCCTACCTATTATAATCGGGGGTTTGCCTTGCATTTTAAGCGAAGCGTTAAGCCCTGCGATAAGTCCTTGTGCGGCAGCCTCTTCATAACCACTTGTTCCGTTTATTTGCCCTGCCGAATAAAGTCCGCTAATCTTCTTGTATTCCAAAGTGGGGTAAAGGTCAAGCGCGTCTATGCAATCGTACTCGATAGCGTAGGCATATCGCATAATCTCGCAGTTCTCTAACCCCGCTACCGTGTGGTAAAGCGCCTTTTGAACGTCGTGCGGAAGAGAAGTAGATAAACCTTGAACGTAAATTTCGTTGGTGTCTGCGCCTTCGGGTTCCAAGAAAAGTTGGTGGCGTTCCTTATCGGAAAACCTTACCACCTTGTCTTCGATTGACGGGCAGTATCTAGGCCCCGTACCCTTTATAACGCCTGCGTATAGGGGGGAACGGTGCAAATTTGCACGGATTATTTCGTGTGTTCTTTCGTTAGTATAGGTAAGATAACAAGGGCGTTGTTTTTCGGGCAATCTTTCGGTCATAAGACTAAACGGGAAAACGTCCGTTTCGCCGTTTTGAATTTCTAACTTGTCGAAATCGATAGTGCGCCCGTCTACTCTCGCAGGAGTACCCGTCTTAAATCTACGAACTGTGAAGCCCAAGTCTATAAGGTTTGCGGTAAGTTCATTAGCAGGCGCAAATCCGTTTGGACCGGCAGGTCTACTCCACTCGCCGGCGATAACCTTTCCGTTAAGGTAAACACCCGTCGCTAAAATTGCCGTTTTACACTCTAAAACGCCACCGTAAGCCGTTTTAACACCCGTAACTTTGCCGTTGTCGGTAAGAATTTCCACCGCTTCACCTTGCAAAATTTTAAGGTTTTCGGTGTTTTCAAGCGTTTGTTTCATTAGGGTGTGGTAAAGGTTTTTGTCTGCTTGTCCACGAAGTGATTGAACGGCTGCGCCTTTACCTTTATTCAACATTCTAATTTGTAAAAGAGCGTTATCGGCGTTTATACCCATTTGTCCGCCGAGTGCGTCAATTTCGCGCACGATTTGTCCTTTTGCCGTTCCACCGATAGAAGGATTGCACGCCATAAAGGCTATGCTGTCTAGATTAAGCGTTAGCATAGCCGTTTTATTGCCCGTTCTTGCGAGCGCAAGCGCCGCTTCAACACCGGCGTGGCCGGCGCCGATAACGACGGCGTCAAATTGTCCTTCAATAAAAGTATTCATTATTTTTTAAGTAACATATTCTTTATGTCGTTAATATTTACAGAAAGTCTACCGCCTTCTTTAAGTTGGTCGGTAATCTTCTTTCTTGCGTGTACTACCGATGCGTGATCTCTCTTCATTTTTTGACCGATAACCATAAGCGGTAAACTCATCATTTCAGAGATAAGATACATACAAACGTGTCTAGGTTCAACGAATTCTTTGTTTCGTTTTTTGCCAAGTAGATCGCCCTTGCTTATTTTATAGAATTTACAAACGCAGTTGATAATATCTTCAACTTGCAATTCTTCTTGTTCTTCGGTTGCCGATTCTTTTAAAGCGTCGTTTACAAGATCGATAGTTATGGGGCGTTCAAATAGTTTTGCGGCGAAGATAACTTTGGTAAGTTTGCCGATAAGCGACCTTATGTCTCCGTCGCTCATTTCTGCGATATAGGCAAGAACTTTTATATCGACCAAACATTTTTGTTCTTCGCTTTTTCTACGAAGAATAGCGATTCTGGTTTCCAAATCCGGTGGTTGAACGTCTGCCAAAAGTCCGCTTTCAAACCTTGTGCGAAGTCTTTCTTCTAAAACTTCGATTTCCTTAGGTTCGCGGTCACTCGTCATTACAATTTGTTTATTTTGCATAACGAGTTCGTTAAAGGTGTGGAAGAATTCCGTTTGAATACCTTGTTTTTTAGCAAGGAACTGAACGTCGTCGATAAGCAAAACGTCTACGTTGCGGTATTTTCTTCTAAAATCAGCGCCCGTGCCTTTGCCTTTACTTATACTTTCGATAAGTTGGTTGGTAAACTGTTCGCAAGTAACGTATAAAACGTTGGTCGACGGGCTGTGAAGACGCAAATAGTTGGCGATAGCCATCAAAATATGCGTCTTACCAAGACCTGTTCCGCCATAGATGAAAAGTGGGTTATACGCTTCGCCCGGCGCTTCGGCAACGGCTTTTGCGGCAGCATAAATAAACTCGTTAGACGAGCCGACAACGAACGAATCAAACGTAAATTTACGGTTAATAGCAGACCCCCGAGTGTCCATAGTTTCAAGTTCGGTTTCAGAGAGTTGTTTTAAGTATTCGTCTTTATCTTTTGCTACGTAAATAACGAAGTCGGTAATGCTTTGATTGCTTTTTTTCAAAGCGTCGCGAATTTTTTCACGCATTTTATTTTGAATAGTTTCGGCAAAGAGTTGACTTTGCGTGATTAAAATAATTCTATTTTCGACAATATCTACTGCTTGAAGTTGGGAAACGTAAGTATCAAAAGAAATTGAACTCACCGTTTTTTCAAGTTCGGCAAGAGTGGTATCCCATAAAATTTCATAACTTTCCATCTTTAAATTTTCCTTTGATAGTTGCTTTTAAGTAAAAATCATTATATAATAATTTTAAAATAAAATAAAGTCAATCTGACAATTTTTTTAAATTTTTCTCAATTTATGTATATTACAGACTTAAATCTCAAATGTTTCCGTAACTACGAACAGGAGCATATTGAATTTCAAAACGGAATAAACATTTTAACAGGCTCTAACGCGCAAGGCAAAACCAACGCCGCCGAAGCCATATTTTTTCTATGCACGGGGTATTCGCCAAGGGCTAACAAGGATAAACTCGTTATTAAAAACGGGTGCGAGCAAGCGGAAATTTCAGGATCGGCTAAATCTAATTACGGGCAAGTTTCGGTCAAGATAAATTTTAACAAGAACGACAAGAAATCCATTTACGTAAACGGATTGCAGGTGTTAAAGGTTGGTGAACTTTTAGGGAATATGCACAGCGTATTTTTCAATCCCGCCGAACTAAAACTCGTGCAAGAAAGCCCCGAAGACAGGCGCAGGTTCTTGAACGTTTCTTTGTCGCAAATGTCGAAGAACTATTTTTACGCTTTGCAAAGATATAACAAAATTTTGGCACAAAGGAATAACTTGCTGAAAGATCCCGAAAAGTATATTATAAGGGAAACGTTGCCTATTTGGGACAGACAACTTTGCGACCAGGCAGGTAAAATAATCAAGGCAAGGAACGCCTTTTTGTCGGAGATCGCGCCTATTGCCGAAGAAAAACACGCAATGCTTTCGGACGGCAAGGAAACCTTAAAGATGAAAACGGAAAGCGGGTACTACGGTTCGGAAGAAGATATAGCCTTCGCTATGTATGAAGACCTTAAAACGGGGCTTGAAAAAGATATGCGTTTGGGCTTTACCACGATAGGTCCGCATAGGGACGATATTAAGTTTACACTAAACGGCGACGACGTTAGGGTTTACGGCTCGCAAGGTCAACAAAGAACGGCTGCGCTTGCATTAAAACTTGCCGAAGCGGAGACTTTTAATAACCGTTTCAAAGAATATCCTATTCTTATTTTGGACGACGTTTTGTCCGAACTAGACAAAAAGCGCCAAAGAAAACTTATCGGTGGCGTAGAGCATATGCAAACGATATTCACGGCTACGGGGCTTGACAGAACGGTTTTCAAGGGCAAGGATTTTAAAAGGATTATAGTCGAGCAGGGGAAAATCAAAAAATAACGGTACAAAAAAAATGGAAAATTCACAAGAGATAAAAACGCTTAAAATTAAGACAAGTAAACCTTATGGTGCTATAATATGTTCAGGAGCAACCGAATATTTGGCGTACGCCGTCGGCGACGCTAAGAAGACGGTAATCGTTTCAGATGAAACGGTTTTTAGGCTTTACGGCAAAAAGGTTAAGGACGTTTTGAAAGCCGTCGGTAAGGAAACTTATAGTTTTATATTCCCTGCAACCGAAAAGAGTAAAAATAAAAACGTTTTAGATAAATTGCTTATTTTGCTCACCGAACTCAATTTAGATAAGAACGACTGTCTTATCGCTTTGGGTGGGGGTGTGGTTTCCGATATAACGGGGCTTGGTGCGGCGCTATTTAAGTGCGGAATAAAATATATAAATCTCCCCACTACTTTGGTTGGCATGGCAAGTGCTTGTATCGGTGGCAAGACGGGTGTGGAATTTTTGGGCAAGAACGATTTACTCGGTGTTATAAATCACCCTAAAATCGCTATTTGTGATACCGATTTTATTAAGACGTTGCCACAGTCTGCTATAAACGACGGGCTTGCTGAAATTATAAGAATAGCCGTTACGTGCGACGCAAAGTTCTTTAAGAGTTTGGAAAGTAAAGAACTTTCTATCGAGCAAATGATTTACCATTCGCTTAAAGCGAAGGCAAAACTTATCGCAAAAGATGAAGATTGTGTAAAAGAGCAAAGGGTTTTATCGTTTGCGTCGGTGTTTAAGACGGCGGTGGAAAAAATCGTAGGGGCTTCGCCCATCACGGGGAAAGGTTTGGCGTTTGCAATGACATCGGCGGTGTTTTTAGCCGAAAATCTTAAACTTGCAAAAGGGGTAAAGGAAAGACTTAAAGGGGTTTTAGAAAAGTTTTCAATCGACTGTAACGTCGGCGTAAACAATATTTTAGTGTATGATAAACTTTTCGGGGACGGAAGAAACGAAACCGAAAAAATCAGTATAGTATTGCCGGTTAAAGTTGGCGTGGCAAAAGTTAAAATTTTTACGGTAGGAGAAATTAAGGAGGCTTTATATGGACGTTAAAATTTATCCGTCACGGTTAGAAGGCGAAGCGATAGCGGTTTCGTCAAAGACCATGGCGCATAGAGCGTTCATAATATCTGCGCTTTGCGAGGACGGGGCGCGCGTTAAAGTACGCGGGCTCACTCCCGACGTGGAGATAACCGTAAGATGCCTTAATTCGCTAGGGTTCAAAACAGAAGTTAAAGAAGGCGTTTATTCAGTTCTTTACGAGCCTGAAACCGAAACTTCGACGGTAGATTTTGAAGACAGTACCGCTACGTTTAAGATGCTTTTGCCCATAATCGCATATCTTGGCAAACATTGTAAATTAACGGGAAAAGAAAAGGCGTTTAAAAATACCGAAAATTTAAGGGCAATGTTAAAAGGTTGTTCGTTCGACCGTGAGATTTTTCCGTTTAGGATAAACGGGAAATTACAAGCAGGGGAATATAACCTTAAAGAAACGGCAGGCTCGCAGTTCGTAAGCGGACTTATGATGGCGTTGCCACTTCTTGATGGAGACAGTAAATTATTGATTACGCCCGAAGGTCAAACGTTGCAGTTCTTGAACATGACCGTTGACCTTATTAAAGAGTTCGGCGTAGAAATTGAAAGGACTGATTACGGTTATTTTATTCGTGGCGGTCAAAAATATTTTTACGACGGCTGTTTTGAAATTGAAGGTGATTATACTAATTCAGCGTACTTTATGACGGCTAACCTTTTCGGCAATTCGGTAAAGGTAAAGGGGCTTAGTGATAAAACCTATCAAATAGATAAAAAAATTATTGATATTATTGATAGCATAAGCAAAAAGAAAAAGGTTATCGACGTAAAAGATAACGCTGAAATCGTTCCTGCGATTGCAGTTGCGCTTTGTTATCAAAACCATGAGACCCTTTTAAAGAACGTTCAAAAGGTTAAGTTAAAGGAAACGGATAGAAACAGCGTGCTTATTGCAAACCTTAATAAACTCGGTGGCAACGCGATGGAAGTTGAAGACGGCATTTTAATTAAGGGCGTCGGTGGGTTAAAAGGTGGAGTTATGGTAGATACTTTCGGTGATAGACGAATTGCTATGGCTATGGCTTTTGCAAGCACTTTTGCGGAAGAATCGGTAACCGTACTTAACGTTCAGTCAGTAAATAAGGTGTACCCCAACTTCTTTAACGATTTTATGAAGATGGGTGGTAAGTGCTCGGTGCTTTAAGGAGTGTATATGAAAATAACGCTTAATGAAAATCAAGAAGTAGTAAAGAGTGTGCGTGAAGGGTTAAAGCGTACGGGTGGATATTGCCCGTGTAGACTTTACCGCACCGAAGAATATAAGTGTATGTGCAAAGAATTTAAAGACCAAATAGCCGATCCAGAGTTTGAAGGCTATTGTCATTGTTTACTATATTATAAACATAAATAGGAGATAGACATGGAAATAAAAGTTACCACGAAAAATTTTGAAGAAGAAGTTATAAAATCGCCCGTACCCGTCTTAGTTGATTTTTGGGCTACGTGGTGTGGGCCTTGCAGAATGATAGCGCCTATCGTCGAAGAAATTGCAAAAGAATACGACGGCAAGATAAAAGTCGGTAAAATCAACGTCGACGAAGAAATGGATCTTGCAGTAAAGTTCGGTATCGTTAGTATTCCAACACTTTTGGTCTTTGAGAACGGCGAAGTCAAGAATAAACTTATAGGCTATTGCCAAAAAGATGAAATTATTAAAATATTAAATATATAAAAAAAGGAGATTAAAATTATGGCAGACAACAAATACAAAGGTACGCAAACTGAAAAGAATTTAGAAGCCGCTTTCGCGGGCGAATCGCAAGCAAGAAACAAATATACCTATTTTGCTTCGGTTGCTAAAAAGGAAGGCTACGAACAAATTTCGGCACTTTTCTTAAAGACGGCTGAAAATGAAAAAGAACACGCAAAACTTTGGTTTAAAGAACTTAAAGGTATCGGTAACACCGCAGAAAACTTGGTTGCCGCTGCCGACGGTGAAAATTACGAGTGGACTGATATGTACGAAGGCTTTGCAAAGACGGCGGAAGAAGAAGGGTTCCCCGAACTCGCAGAAAGGTTCCGTTTAGTTGCTATGGTTGAAAAACATCACGAAGAAAGATATCGCGCGCTTCTTAAAAACGTTGAAACGGCAGAAGTGTTTAAGAAGAGTTCTGTTCAAGTTTGGGAATGCCGTAACTGTGGGCATATCGTTACCGGCGTAAGTGCGCCTGAAATTTGTCCTACCTGTGCGCATCCGCAAAGTTACTTTGAAATTCACGCTGAAAATTATTAAGAAAAAAGTCAGGCATCACGCCTGAATTTTTATTTGTGTTGGTGAATTATACTATTAAGTGTTGCACTTAATAGTATAATTCACCTTTTAAACAAAAAACACCCTTTTGGGTGTTTTGTTTTATTATTTATTTAATTACATATCAAGATCTTCTGGCGAATTTATTTCGGCAAGATAGGGCAACTCTCTAAAACGTTCGGCATAATCAAGCCCGTACCCGATAACGAATCCACATTCAACCCTAAACCCTACGTAATCTACTTTTACGTCAACCGTACGGCGTTCGGGCTTATCCAAAAACGCACAAATTTTTACTGATGCAGGGTTGCGTTTTTTAAGCAGTTCGATAAAGAAGGAAAGTGTTTTTCCGCTATCAACAACGTCTTCGATAATTAAAAGGTCTTTACCCGTAATATCAATATCTATATCGGTTATAAGTTCCATATCTCCGCTTGTCGTTCCGTTTTTGTAAGACGAAAGTCTAACGAATTCCATTGTGAGCGGTATGTCTAAGCATCTTACCACGTCAGAGAAAAAGACAATCGCGCCTTTAAGCATACAAATAACCACGGGGGTTTTGCCTTTATAATCACGGTTGATTTGCGCGCCGAGTTCTTTAATACGTGATTGAATTTGTTCTTCTGACAAAACAACTTTATACTTGCTCATTCTATTTCCTCTTTAGTTATTTTTATAATATTTACAGTCGAGCCATCGACCTTAACTTTTTCACTTATAGCAACGCCGAAAATGGCGAGTATCAAATCCCCGTCGGCTAAAACGGGCAAGGTGCTACGTAGCCTTAGTGGAACTTTAACGTCGGTTAAATAGTCGTTTAACTTTTTCGTTCCGCCACCACCGAATTTGACGAATACGTCGCTATCTTTCTTGGTGCGAATTACCGCCGTGTTTGGAATTTTATCTAGGTCCAAATACAGTCCGTCTTTTAGGTCGACGGGGGAGTTTACGTCTTCTATGGTTAAGATATTGTCATTGAAATTAAGTTTGCCAAGTGAAAACGGAACTTCTAAAAATTCGTCGTTTGAAATTTGTGTTATTATGATTTTATCATATTCTTTGGTCGCCGTAAAGTGTTTAGGTAAAATTATTTGTGAACCGTTTTGCAATCGGCAAAGTTTGTAAACGTCGTCTACGTGTACCTTTTGCCAGTTTTTGCTAATCCCAAGTTTTTTTAGCGCAAGGATCACTACTCTATTGAATATTGCTCTTTCTAAATCGACGGGGATTATCGCACAATTGTTTTTTATAGTAAGCGACTTTAAGGCTAATTCGTCTAAAAACTCGTCTTCGAGTTTGACGATAGAAGATAAACGGGCTATGCTTTTTTCGGCGTCGGGGAAAATTTCACAAATTTTAGGCAACACGTTAAGTCTTATAAAATTGCGCGAGTATTCGTCGGAAAAATTGCTTTCGTCGGTAACGAAAGGAATAGAGTTTTCTAAAACGTAGCGCTCGATTTCTTCTTTTTTGACGTTAATAAGTGGGCGAATAATCTTTCCGTCATAGTCTGACGTAATGCCCGCAAGACCTTTAAGCCCCGTTCCGCGAAAAAGGTTTAGAAGTATGCTCTCTACGTTGTCGCGAAGATGATGAGCCGTAGCAATCTTGTCGCATTTTCCGTTGGTTATAGAATCGAAAAAACAATCGTATCTAAGTTTGCGCGCGCCTTCTTCAAGTGAAAGTTTTTGGTTTTTAGAATAGGTTATACAGTCAACGGAATAGCAAATAAGTTCCACGCCGAGATTAGCACAATAGTTTTTGACGAATTCGGTGTCGTTTTTAGACTGCTCGCCACGAATACCGTGTTCAACGTTGATGGCAATAACGTTAAATCCGTAATCTTTTGCGTTTTTATGCATATAATGAAGTAGCGCCATAGAATCGCTACCGCCAGATAGGGCAACCGCAACGGTTTCATTTTTGTTGACGAATTCGGCAAGGTTAATTTTCATAGATACATTGTAGCAAAGGAAAAATAAAAATTCAAGCAAAGGCAAAGATATTTTTATTTTTTTGTGTAAACGTTTGACAAATCGGGCAGAATGTTATATTATAGGAAAGCATCATAAATAAAACGCATATCGCGGGATGGAGCAGCTTGGTAGCTCGTCGGGCTCATAACCCGAAGGTCGTGAGGTTCAAATCCCACTCCCGCAACCACTAGCCGTCTAATTTGAACCACATCAGGTCAAATCAGACGGTTTTTTCTATACTTTTTACGATTGGTTAGGAACGTATAAAGATTTTTAGTATTTTATAAGAAAAAAGCAGTAATCACGTTATAAAAATATAAGGGCTAGCAAAAAAATAAAATGCAGTTGTTTTTTACAGTTCTTTATGATAAAATATCGTAAAATGAGAAAATATAACACTTGAAATTATATTTTTTTAATAAGATCGCCTTGTATTGAGCGAAAAAAATTAGATTTTATTATTCCAAGCAACTTAAATTTAATAATAGCAAAGGTAAATAACAAAGTTTTGGTTAGGACATATAAAAACAGTAAATATAAAACAAATCATATAATAGTATAGTTTTAACTATCTAATAAAGAACAAATAACTATTTATAAACATGTGCAAAAACACCTATAATTTATATGTAAGAATATAATGATGGGGTAGTGGTGCATATGGATTATATAAAACAAATGAAATGGAGAATTAAAGAGATTTTAATTCAAAAAAATATTTCAATTTATCAACTT
>CASDPM010000075.1 GCA_949282465.1 uncultured Bacillota bacterium | reverse complement strand
TAAAAAGGACAGCCTTCCCGAAAAAATCCCTTGTAGGGACTCGGTAAAACCCTTCTTCTTTTCTTTTTTATTTTAGTAGCGCGGCTGCACCGATAATTCCCGCATCGTTACCAAGCGTTGCAATAAGAATTTCTACTTTTGGAGTTCCTTGGTAGCCATAATGTCTTACCTCGCAATAGTCTTTTAACCGACTTGTTAGATATTCGCCTTGCGCACTTACACCCCCGCCCAAAATAAAGGCTTCGGGACGGAATATGTTAAACATATTCATCATGCTTTCCGCTAGATATTTTATATAATTATCACGTACGAGTTCCGCCGATTTATCACCGAGTTTTGCCGTTTCAAAAGCAGTCCTACCGTCAACCTTATTTATATCTCCGCCGACGAATTCCCACATCTTACTTTCTTTATTTTGTTCCATTGCCTGTTTGGTTTGGCGAATAAGCGCTGTTGCCGAAACGTAGGCTTCAATGCACCCCTTTCTACCACAAGTACATTCTTCACCGTCTAATACGAGTGTTGTGTGACCTAATTCAGCGCCTTTTGATTCATTACCTTCATATAATTTCTTGTCAAGAATAATTCCACCACCAACACCCGTACCAAGCGTAAACATTATCGCCGAATTATAATCTTTTGCAACCCCGTAAATCGCCTCGCCAAGTGCCGCAACGTTTGCGTCGTTTGAAATTCTTACTTCAACGTCTATGTACTTTTTAAGCATTTCGCCAAGCGGAACCTTATGCCAACCTAAATTGTTTGCATACTCAATCACACCCGTTGCTCCCGTAATCGTTCCTGGGCAACCTATACCTATACCGTTTACGTCTTTTACGGTCAAATTATTTTCTTTTAGCAAGTTGTTAATTTGTCCTGCAAGAATTTCAACCATCTTTTCAGGCTCTTTTTCCGTTTTAGCGCGATTGTTAGCAATTATCACGCCTCTTTCATCAACAAGCCCAACCTTAACGCTCATACCACCGATATCAACACCTATCGTATACATTTATTTCTTCTCCTCTAACATTGATTTTACTTTCATAAGCCTTGTTCGGCTACTTCTATCGTTTTCTTCTAGTTTCATAGTAATATATTTTATCGTTTCTTCGATATTTGGAATCATAACGTATTCCAAAGCATTTACACGTCTTTTACCCTTTTCAATCTCATCTGCAAGCATGGCGGTGGTTTTTTCAATTTCCGCAAGTTTTACGAGTTTAGTTAAAACTTCTCCCACAAGTTTAACGGCATAATCCGCTTCACTCGTAGTATCTATAAACGAGTAAGGATATTTACCAACCGAACGTTTCTCTTTTAACGAAAGTTTAGGAACGTCAACACTCATAATATTATTAGTAGAACAATCAAGTTCAACTGAAACGGCAGGCATGGCAAAAGATAGCGCAATCTCCGATCTACGCATTAAACTTCTCGCGACGGAAAATTGAGCCAAAACGTTAGCGACTTCGCCTTCAACCTCGTCACGAAGTTTTTTGTTTTCCTTTACAACTATCGAAAATCGACGGACCATTTCGTCGGTTTTATCTTTCAATAATTTATGCCCACGTTGCGCAGTTTTAAGCCTTGCTTTGAGTCTTTTCAACTCCATACGCGTGGGATTCACGTTTAATCTTGCCAAATTTAATTACCCAAATATTTTTCAATGAATTTTTCTTTAATGCGTTTAAGTTCGCTTCTCGGCAAAATTTTCAAAAGTTCCCAACCGATATTAAGCGTTTCTTCTATACTTCTATTTGCATTAAAACCTTGCGAAACATAAGTTTTTTCAAATGCTTCGGCAAACTTTGCGTATAGCCTATCAATTTCAGTAAGTGCCGCATCACCCAAAATAGCGGCAAGTTCTTTTGCTTCTTTACCCCTAGCGTACGCCGAGAAAAGTTGATTCATTGTATCTGCATGATCTTCTCTCGTCTTTCCGTCGCCTATGCCTTTATCTTTCAAACGAGAAAGCGAAGGCAAAACGTCAATAGGCGGATTTACACCCTTTTTATAAAGTTTCCTAGACAAAATTATTTGTCCTTCGGTAATATACCCCGTAAGGTCGGGAATAGGGTGAGTTTTATCGTCTTCGGGCATGGTGAGAATAGGAATTTGCGTAATAGACCCTTTCTTACCCCTTATTCTACCCGCACGTTCGTACATGGTCGCAAGATCGGTATATAGATAACCTGGATAACCACGCCTTCCCGGAACTTCTTTTCTAGCCGCGGAAACTTCTCTAAGCGCTTCGCAATAGTTAGTAATATCGGTTATTATAACTAAAACGTGCATACCTAAATCATATGCAAGATATTCCGCAGCAGTAAGTGCCATACGCGGTGTCGCTATACGTTCAATCGCAGGATCGTTTGCAAGGTTAGTAAACAAAACAGTCCTTTCTATTGCGCCCGTTTTCTTAAAATCTTGCACGAAGTATTCCGCCTCTTCATAAGTGATACCAACCGCAGCGAATACTACCGCAAATTTCTCATCACTTTTCAAAACCTTGGCTTGTCTTGCAATTTGAGCGGCAAGTTCAGCGTGCGGAAGTCCACTCATGCTAAATACCGGCAATTTTTGCCCCCTTACAAGCGTGTTAAGCCCGTCTATTGCAGAAACACCCGTCTGAATAAATTCGTTGGGATAATCACGCGCAGCAGGATTTATAGGCTCACCGTTAATATCCATGCGTTTCTTTGCGATTATGGGTGCACCGCCGTCCCTTGGATTACCCATACCGTCAAATACACGGCCTAGCATATCTTCCGAAACGGCAAGTTCTTGGCTCTTACCCGTAAATCTTGCTTTACTAGTAGAAATTTGTAAGCCTTGGGCGCTTTCAAAAAGTTGAACAAGTGCTTTATCTCTATGAATTTCAAGCACCTTCCCCCTTCTAATTTCGCCGTTGTTTTGTTTTATTTCTACTAATTCGTTATATTTAACACCTTCAACACCTTCGACAAGCATGATAGGTCCGACGACTTCTTTTATCGTTTTATATTCTTTATACATTACTCATCGCCTCCACTTACTAGCCCTTTTAAATCATCAGTCAATTCTTTTAAAACTGCATCTAGACTGCTAATTTCATCTTCGGGAACGTATTTTGCCCTACCTATCTTTTCCCTAACAGCAAGGTTCATTATAACCGAATAATCAACGTCTTTTTCAAGCGCTTGATTTGCAAGTCGGTGAAACTCATATATAAGTTTAAGCATCTTATATTGTTTATCAAGCGACGCGTAAGTATCCACTTCATGGAAAGCGTTTTGATGCAAGTAGTCTTCCCTTATAGATTTTGCCGTTTCCATAGTAAGCCTATCTTTATACGAAAGCGCATCAGCACCAACTAATCTTACTATCTCTTCGAGTTCAAATTCTTCTTGCAATACCGACATAGCAAACGCGCGAAGTTTTACAAAATCGGCACTTATATTTTCATTATACCAGTCGGTAAGTTTATCAGCGTAAAGCGAATAACTTATAAGCCAGTCAATCGCAGGAAAATGTCTTTTATATGCAAGTGACGCCGAAAGCCCCCAGAACACTTTTACTATTCTTAACGTTGCTTGCGAAACGGGTTCAGACAAATCACCACCTTGCGGTGAAACTGCGCCGATTGCAGTAATAGAACCACGCCTATCACCGTTTGAACATAAAACGTTAACCATGCCCGCTCTTTCATAAAATTCGGCAAGTCTTGATGATAAATACGCAGGGTACCCTTCTTCACCGGGCATTTCTTCTAAACGGCCACTCATTTCACGAAGTGCTTCCGCCCAACGTGAAGTAGAATCTGCCATAATAGCAACGTTATACCCCATATCACGGAAGTATTCAGCAATAGTTATACCCGTATAAATAGACGCTTCACGCGCGGCAACAGGCATGTCCGACGTATTAGCGATAAGAACGGTCCTTTTCATAAGCGGTTCGCCCGATTTTGGATCTTTTAGTTCGGGGAATTCATTAAGAACGTCCGTCATTTCGTTACCACGTTCACCACAACCGATATAAACGATAATTTCCGCATCAGCCCACTTTGCAAGTTGGTGTTGAACTACGGTTTTTCCACTACCGAACGGGCCAGGAACTGCGGCCACACCACCCTTTGCAATAGGAAACAAAGTATCTATTACCCTTTGTCCAGTAACCATGGGCATACTTGGCGACATCTTTGATATATAAGGTCTACCCTTACGAACAGGCCATTTTTGCAACATGCAAATTTCTTTCTCACCCTTTTCGGTATCAAGAACTGCCACCGTTTCGGTAATATTAAATTCGCCTTCTTTAATTTGTTTTACAACACCTGAAATACCGTAAGGAACCATAATTTTATGGCAAACAACCGTAGTTTCATCAACGACGCCTAAAACGTCGCCCGCAGTAACTTTATCTCCGATTTTTGCAACCGGCTTAAATAACCATTTCTTTTCATGATCCAAGTTATTAACTGAAATACCACGGCAAATTCTATCGCCGTACTTTTCGTATACCTTAACGAGTGGTCTTTGAATCCCATCGAAAATACCCTCAATAAGACCAGGAGCAAGTTCTACGGAAAGCGGAGCGTAAGTTGACTCTACTATTTCGCCAGGCCCTAACCCACTTGTTTCCTCATATACTTGAATAGACGCCTTGTCGCCCCTTAATTCTATTATTTCGCCTATGAGTTTTTTATCGCTGACACGTACGACGTCAAACATTTTACTATCAGCCATATTTTCCGCAACGATTAGCGGACCGGAAACTTTTATAATTTTTCCCTGCATAAGCCTAATTACCATCCTCTTCTTTATTGAATAATATATCTACACCAAGCGCTTTTTCCATTGCTTTTTTTAACCCATCCATACCGTATCCGTTGCTTCCGTCTTTTGACGGAACGGATAATATTATTGGATAAGGTGACGTAAGATATTTTTTAATAGTTTCATCAATTTGTTTAGCAATAACGTCCGTTATAAAAATTATACGGTATTCCTTAGCAAGTTTTTTTAAAATTTCGTCGGCATCTTCAATGTTAGTAACGCTAAAAGCGTCTATACCGACGGCGGAAAAGGCGAGAACACTATCGCCGTCACCGATTATAGCCATCTTACCCTTCATAAGATTCTCTCAACCTCCCCTTTATTTCCGACTCACTCATGCCGTTTATAAGCCCCACCATAACGATTCTAACGTTATCAATTTCGGCAGATTTATAATAACAGTAAAGCATATACGGCAATATCCCTTCCGCATTGTATTTATATTGTTTCAAATACCAAACGGCATAACCATCAGCAAATTTCTCAAAATTAGAAAGCGATTTAGCATTAATAAAATCATCAATAGCGCGCATTGCAAGTTCCGAGCACTTGAAATACTTTGCTCTCTCTTTTAAAACTTCGGGCGTTTCTTCACAAAGAATTTTTAGTTCGCTTTCAGTAAGTGTACCACCTTTAACAAAAAAGCGACTTGCAAAATCAAAATCCCTAGCCCTAAGCGAAAGTGAAATATTTACAACATCTGCCTTAATACGATAAATATTTAATAAATGCTTATCTTTTTTTGCAACCTTAAAGAGTTCGTCGTAAAGGGCTTTTTTTATCAAGCCGTTTACCGACACACCTGTTGCAGTACCTAACACAAATTCACCGTCAATAATTTTTAACGCCTTAGATAGTTCGGCAGGAAAATCAGAGTAATCATC
>CASDPM010000074.1 GCA_949282465.1 uncultured Bacillota bacterium | reverse complement strand
TTATACGTTTTCAGTTTTTATAACCATTCCGTCAATATCTTTTAAGGTAAGCGTTCCGTCTTCTAAAATAAGATAACTGTGCGCCGTTCCGTTTTTGGGTAAAGAAGTCGAACCCGCGTTTGCAAACACGGTATCCCCTATTCTTTCAATAAAACCCGTATGGAAATGTCCGTAAACTACTGCGTCGTATTGTGTTTTTGGCGGTTTATCTTTATTATAAACGTGACCGTGGGTAAAGAACACCTTTTTTCCACCACTTATTAAGCAAACGTTTTCGATAAAATCAAATTCGGAAATCATTGTATCAACAGCGCTATCACAATTACCCTTAACGACTATCAGTTTATCTTTTACACCGTTCAAAAGTTCAGCAACCTCCATAGTTGCGTAACCGTGCGGAAGTGGATTTCTCGGTCCGTGATTATATATATCGCCGAGTAGCAAGAGTATTTCCGCATTTTCGTCGATTAATCTTTGCAATATTTGTTTGGTGTAATAAGCCGAGCCGTGTAGGTCTGATGCTATTAGAATTTTCATACTATCTCCGTTATCTTTTGTTTATAATATCTTTTACCACTTCGTTTGCGATTATAAGCCCTGCCGTTGCAGGAACGAATATCATTGACGGTGGATAGGTTCTTCCGTTTGCTTTTTCTTCACCCTTTTCATCTTTATTTTTAATGGGTGTTTCTTCACTATATACTACCTTTAAGTGGTTTATTCCACGACTTTTAAGTTCACGGCGCATAACCCTTGCAAGCGGGCATACCGAAGTTTTAGAAATATCGCTAACTTTTAACATAGTGGGCTCTAACTTTCCACCCGTACCCATACACGATATAACGGGTACTGAAAGGTTTAACGAGCGTTCTATTATTTCTAGTTTTGCGCTTACCGTGTCAACGGCATCTACCACGTAATCAAACCCTGAAAGATCAACGGTGTTAGCGTTTTCAGGTAAATAAAACAACTTCTTGCCCGTGATTTTTACTTGTGGATTTATTTCCAACGCGCGCGAAACCATAACGTCAACCTTATCTTTATTTAAGGTTTCCGTCGTCGCTATTATTTGGCGGTTTATATTGCTTTCTTTAACCGTATCGTCGTCGATAACGGTAATATTTCCTATTCCGCTACGAACAAGCGCTTCAACAACGTAACCACCTACTCCGCCGATACCGAACACAACTACCGACGAGTTTTTAAGTTTTAAATAGTTATCTTCGCCGACAAGCGATTTAACCCTTTTAAAAGCGTCCATTAAAGAAGATGTATTCCCTTTTCAGCGTTTTCTTTTATACTTTCTTCGCTCCAAACCGACGCTTGGACTTCGCCTATATGCGCCTTGTTTAAGAAGAACATACATAGTCTTGACTGACCTATTCCACCGCCGATAGTAAGCGGAAGTTTTCCACTTATAACGTCTTTACAGTATGGATTATCGAGTTTATGTAATTCTTTCTTCTTTTTGAGTTGTTTTACAAGGCTAGTTTCATCAACCCTTATACCCATTGAAGAAAGTTCAATAGCGCAAGAAAGCGTATCGTACCAAAGTAAGATATCGCCGTTTAATTTCCAGTCGTCGTAATCCGCCGCCCTACCGTCGTGTGGGGCGCCGTCCTTTAACGGCCAACCGATTTTATAAATGAATACTGCGCCGTATTTTTTAGTAACTGCGTTTTCCCTTTCCTTTCTACTTAAATCGGGGTATTTCCTTTCAAGTTCGTCGGTAGAAACGAAAGTTATTTCCTTAGGCAAATCGTGCGTTAGTTCTGGGTACTTGGCATTTACCGCTTTTGAAACTTTTAAGAACACTTTATAAATGCTCTTAACCGTCTTTTTAAGATAGGAAAGTTTTCTATCCTTTTTTTCGATAATCTTTTCCCAGTCCCATTGATCTACGTAAACGGAATGGAATGCGTCCAAATCTTCGTCACGACGGATTGCGTTCATATCGGTATAAAGACCACTACCTGCCGTAAACCCGTATTTTGCGAGCGCCATTCTCTTCCATTTTGCAAGCGACTGAACAATCTCAACTTCCTTGCCAAGCGTTAAAACATCAAACTTAACGGCGCGTTCAAACCCGTTAAGGTTATCGTTTAAGCCCGTTTCGGGGAAAACGAAAAGCGGGGCTGAAACACGCGTAAGATTTAACGCTTTTGCAAGTTCTCGTTCAAAAGTGTCTTTAATAAATTTTATCGCTATTTCCGTATCGAGTAAGTTCAGAACGGACTGATATTTCATCTTATAACTCCTTCGTAAAGTGGATATTTTTCAATAAGTTTTTTAACTTCGGCACGAACGTAATCGAAAGATTCTTCCTTCTTGTTGATTACTTCGGTGATAAGTTCTGCAATCTTCTTGCAATCTTCTTCCTTAAAGCCACGGCTAGTAATACTAGGCGTACCGATACGAACACCACTCGTTACAAACGGTTTTTGTTTGTCGAACGGGATTGCGTTCTTGTTTACGGTAATATTAACTTCGTCGAGCATCTTTTCTAAATCTTTACCCGTAATATCTTTATCGGAAAGGTCTAAAAGCATAAGGTGGTTATCAGTACCGCCCGAAACGAGTTTAACGCCGAGTTCTAAGAATCTTTCGCTCATAGCCTTTGCGTTAGCAAGAATTTGTTTTTGATATTCCTTAAATTCGGGTTTAAGCGCTTCGCCGAAAGCAGCAGCCTTTGCCGCGATAACGTGCATAAGCGGGCCACCTTGCGTTCCGGGGAATACTGCCTTATCTATAATTTTAGCGTATTCTTCTTTACAAAGAATCATACCGCCCCTAGGTCCTCTTAAAGTCTTATGCGTGGTAGTGGTAACGAAGTCTGCGTACGGAACGGGACTAGGATGCAAACCTGTTGCAACAAGCCCTGCAATGTGCGCAATGTCTACCATCATATAAGCACCAACCTTATCACAAATTTCCCTTATTCTCTTAAAATCGAAAACTCTGGGATATGCGCTTGCGCCACAAACCAAGATTTTAGGTTTAACTTCTAAAACTTGTTGTTCTAAATCGTCATAGTCGATCATGCCCGTTTCTTCTTTAACGCCGTAGCCAACCGATTTGAAATATTTACCCGAAACGGTTACGGGGCTACCGTGAGTAAGGTGTCCACCGTGAGCAAGGCTCATACCCATAATAGTATCGCCGGGTTGAAGAACTGCAAAGTAAACCGCAAAGTTTGCGTTTGCACCACTATGGGGTTGAACGTTGGCGTGTTCAGCGCCGAATAATTTTTTTGCACGCTCGATAGCAAGATCTTCGGCAATGTCAACGAACTGACAACCACCGTAGTATCTATGCGCGGGGTAACCTTCGGCATACTTATTCGTAAGGTGACTGCCTGCTGCGAGCATAACGCTTTCGGAAACGAAGTTTTCACTTGCGATAAGTTCGATATTGTTCCTTTGTCGTTCGAGTTCTTTTTCCAAGCCTGCATAAAGTTCAGGGTCGGAATTTTTTAATGTAGTAAAATCAATCATTATAGTACCTCCTGCTAATCCTTTGTACCTTTATTTTTTATAATTTTTTACATATATTTAATGAGCATTTCCGAAAGTTTTGCCTTCGTGGTAAGCCCAACCGATTTTTCTTTTACCTTCCCACTCTTAATCACAAGCATTGTAGGTATACTCTCAACGCCGTACTTAAAAGCGAGTTTTTCGTTCTGGTCTATATCGACCTTTACGATTACGATTTTACCGTCTAGATCGTTTGCAAGTTCGTATATGATAGGCGCTTGCATTTTGC
>CASDPM010000073.1 GCA_949282465.1 uncultured Bacillota bacterium | reverse complement strand
TTTTAAATGATTATTATAAATATCAACGAATTTTCCTAAACTTTCGCCGTCGATATCTATTACGTTGAGTACATTGTCAAGCCTTAAAATGGCATTCGACGGCTTAATTTTTCCGTTTGACAAAGAATTAAGTGTTGCTTGATCTCTTACGTCACAAACGACAGTTGGAGCGTTCACTAATCCCGACTGCATACTGTAATAAGCGTTTGTAAGCGAGTTATCGCGTTCAACTATTTTTTCCTCCGTCCAACTGCCCGTAATCTTTACCAACGAAATTTTAATTGCACTTTGATTTACGATAAGCGCAAAACCACCCGTTGAAAGCAGTCTACCAAGAGTTTGCGATTCTTCTGCGGTGGAAAAATTCCAACTAACAATCTCTTTGCCGTCCATATAATGAGTTGCTGTATTGCCCGATACAGTAATTTTTAAGGTGTGATCTATGCCGTCCGACAAAACTGGATTTCCACTTTTGTTTTCGCCGTCGATAAACGCTCTACTTTCGTTTATAACCGAATAAGCCGAACGTCCGTCGCAACGATAATTCATCATGTATCCGATTAGGCTTGAACCCACAAGTTGTGTATGGTACATAACGCCTATCCATCTACCCGTATTGTTAAATTCCGTCATGGTAAAACGCATTTCAAAGGTAAAATCATTATAATTTCTACCATTTGCAATTCGATAAAGTCCACCGTAATACTTACTTGCAGTAGCCGTCGAACCCGTTGCATCTATTATCATTTTTCCACTAGAATAAGTCGTAGATATTTTACCGCCATCACACTCAGAAAAAAGTTCCCACTCGTCCGGAAGTTTTCTAAAATAATTCACTTCGTAATTTGCGGTACTTACGTTACTTTCTTCACTAGAAACATCTGCAACTGCCCCAAAAGGATTAAGCATTACGCTTGCAACCATTATAATGACTGCAAGCGCAAGATATAAAGTTTTTAAAAAAATTCTTTTTTTCATTTTGATTAAGCCTTATTTACTGCTATTTCTCTAACGGCTATCCAAGTAACGTCGTTAACCAAGATTTTAATATATCTTGCCGTTATCGGTTCGCTAATTGTTATATCATATTCTCCGTTACTTGCCGTATAATTTCCAAGTTCGGTATAAACGTCCCCGTTCACCGAATAAGAAACAGTACAGTTGGTTATAAAGTCGTCCCATCCAACACCACCCGAAAGTATATATATACTGTTTACCGTAGTGTTTTGTTTTAGATCGAGATATATCGCCTTTTCTCCTTCGGCATTTTTCGCCAAATCTAACGCGGTATTTACGTCTCCGTCGGTAGCAGCAGTAAGCATAGAAATATGTTTAACACCCGTTTCAAGATTTTCTCTCCATCCTGTGTTGAGATAATAACCCGATCCAAAACTTACAGGATAGTCGTTATTTACTGAGAAGTCTTTTGCGACAAACCAGTTTGTCTTTCCGTGCGCGATATCCGCTTTAATATATCGTGCTTGAACGGGCGCATCTAAAATAGCGTAAATATGTCTTTGGTTTTGATAAGCGCCTATTTGCGTCCAACTTTCCCCGTTCAACGACCAACTGAGCGTAACGTTTGCAGGAAAATCGTCTTGACTGTCTTCCTTACTCATCAAAAGTTGAACGTTTTTAATTGTTTTTACCTCAAAAAGGTCTAATTTAAGATAAGCGTTTTCACCCGGAGTTTCAAACCAAGTATAAGTCGATACATCATCATCAAGAAGTCCTGTTATATCTTGATTTGGTTTACTTGAAACGTTCATGTTTTCATAGGTAACGTTTTTAGTGTAGTTAGTTGTATTTAAAATCAACTCTTTAAGAGCCACCCACGTAGGATGTTCTTCGCTAGTTTCTCTTATACGAACGTATCTATATTCCGCAGGATTACTTACCAAAATGGTCGTGCTTGCGCCACCGAGTTCCCCGACTTCGATAAAATTTTTACCGTCTGTCGAAAGTTCAACAACCGCACCTTCCCAAGTATCATTACCCGTTGCGTTACCCGCAAGAATAGTTAAATCCTTAATCAATTTTTGTTCACCAAGGTCTATTCTTACGTAATAGTTTTCAAACGGATGCTCTTCAAACCAAACGAAAGTTTCAGGGTCACCGTCTATAATATTTTCAAGCATTCCTTCATGAATTTTTGGGAACCCACGATATACTATACCCGTATACACGCCCGCTGAAAGACGAACGTCGTCACCAAGCAAATTTTTTACTTGGTCGATAAACGGTTCGATAACTCTCATACTTACGAGAGGCGTACTATAAACGGAAGTATTTACTCTCGGTACGTTGATTTGGAACTTTTCTGCGAGCAATTGATCTGCTAAATTAATTTTTTCCAACTTTTGTTCAATTTCCGCATCTCCGTCAACGGCAATTTCCATATATGCCTTGCCCGCCTGACAGGTAAGTTTTAACGATTTTACCCACGGCTCGATTTCTTCAACCAGTTTTTTATTCTCGGCTTTTGCGAAATAATCGTCACAAGCCTTAATTACTTTATCAAACTTAGTTTTAAGCGAACTTGCAGTTTCTGAAACGTCTTCGCCTGCCTTATATAGGTCAAGGAAGTTTTGTGTATCTTTGACAAACTCGGGCGATTCTTCAAAGTATATGCCGTCATAATTACCCGTGTTGGAAAGGTGCGACGCTATTTCCCTAAATTGTTCAGTCGCCGTCGGCTCAATATACTTAAAACTGTCGTCATAACTCTTATCGCAATCAAAAGCATTAATGTTCCAACAGTAATCGGCTATCGAGAAGATTGAAAGTTTAGACGCTTCTGCTCTTTCCAACGGATTGACAACTATACCCGAAAATATTGCTTCCCCACTTGCAGGAAGTGTATAATCGAGTGCTTCGCCTTTACTCAAAAGAAGTCTATCTTGATTGTAGTCGTTAACCGGCCAGTTCATCCAAACGAACGGTTTTCTACCTTTGGTAAATTCCATAAATTCTTCGTATCTACCATTATCAATACGACTACAAATCTTTTCGCCCGTCCACATAACGTCTACGTTTTGATCAAGATTATCCATTAATCCTGCAAAATATTTATCACCTTCAATACCGCCTAGGCTTTGAAAGGAATAATAACAATACGCACTAGGTACGAATATGAGTTTTCCACAATCACCCTTTTGTTCTTGCCATTTACAAACGTCGTTTAAAAGATCTCTATGTAAATTCCCTAACGCTATATAACCCGAACTTTCAGTTATATGCTCGGTGGAAATATCGTCTGCGGAAATAACAAATTGACGAACGCCGGCGTCGTACAACTGATTAAACTTGTTCAAAAGTACAGGCAAACTAGTGTCGTAGTTTTCCGCAGTCATAGGATTACTTGCGCCCATAAAGGGGTGGATTGACCAAGCAAATTCCGCTTTGGTTTCTATACCTGCGTCAATTTGTTCTTTTAGTTCCGCCAAATCCCTTTCAGAATAAAGCCCACGCCAGTTACTACTGTGATACGGATCGTCCTTTGGTGCGTAAATATATATATTCGTTTTAAACTGACTGCCAAATCTCATTAGTTCAACTCTATCTTCGGTTGACCACGGAAAACCGTAATACCCTTCAATAAAGCCACGGTAATTAGTATCCGACCAGTCGTGAACGAGAAGATTTTTAACCGTTCTACCTTCAAGTTGTTCAAGTATTGCTTTAAGCGTCGTTACGCCGTAGAACGCCGAATCGCTATCTTTGCCTAAAACGACAATTTTATCGCCTTTAATTGAAAGAAGATAGGCATCAGTCTTGTTGAAAAGTTTAGATGGAAACTCAACGTTGCCCGACCTCACGTAAAGGTCTGCCTTATCACCACTATTAAATACGCCGACGTAAACGTTGGTCTTACCTTGGGTTTGCGCATTTTTATACGACAAAACGTCTATTGCTGAAAAAGCGTCGTAAACGTGATTTTCAGTAGCGACGTCAATTTCTTCGCCTAAGAAAAGATTTATCTTGTCCGAAATAGTGGTTTGATCGTTTGAATAAGTTATTTGGTGTGGAACGGGATAAATTTCATACATATCATTTACAGGTTGGTTTGCCGTAGCAAAAGCTGAAACACCTATACCACAAAAAAGCGCAAGTACGAGAATTAAACAAATTACTGAAAATTTCATTTTAGTTTTCACGTTTATTAACCCCCTATTACAACGCCGTTCAAGCAGTCGTTTCCAACACCTTTAACTACGTTTTGCCATTGTTCGCTAGTTCCGTTATATTTAACGGTACAATTTATACCGAAGAAAGCATATTCGCAAATTTCGGTAACGTTTGAATTGATTACGATTTCAGTTATTTTTGGAAGAGCCGTAACGTCGGAAGTTGCAAAGAACAATCTTGTAGGTATAACCGTTACGTCTTTTCCAAACGTAACGACTACCCCGTCAGTATCTTTACCTAAATTTCTAAACGCCTTATTTCCGCCGTTAAGAGTTTCTATCGCCGTTGAGTTAAGATTGATTTCGTTCACTTTTACAAGGCCGTCAAACGCGCCGTCACCGATAGCCGTAACCCCCTTGCCGAGTATAATTTTTGTAACTGCAAAGCAATCTGCGAAAGCCTCTTCACCGATAGATTCAACAAAATCTGGGATTACTATACTAGTAAGTTTCGTACAACCGTAAAACGCCCTACGCGGAATAGCCTTAATATCAGGCGAGAAAACTATTTCTTCAAGCCCTAAACAGTTTTTGAAAGCATTTTCACCGATAGACTGAGTAACACCCGAAAGGTCAGCCTTTTTAAGTTTTACGCAGTAATCGAACGCATAATCACCCACGGTCAAAATATTATTGCCAAAGTCAACGCTTTCAAGATGCTTATTATCGCTAAACGCATAATTGCCGATTGATTTTAAATTTTTAGAAAGTTCTATTTCTTCAAGTTGAGAACTTGCGAACGCGTAATCACCTATCTTTTCAACGTTATCGGGAAGTTTAACCGTTACAAGATTTGTTTTATAGAAAGCATATTCACCTATTTCTTTCAAATTGCCGTCATTAGTAAATTCCAAAGCGGAAAGTTCGGGAATCGCCGTAACGTTAGTGTGTAATGGAAAGAACATCCTTGCGGGAATTCTCTCTACCGTAGGTCCAAACACTACTTTAAGCGCAACTGCGTCGCTACCCCTTAGGAAAATCCAGTTCTTTTGGTCAAAGTCTTCACAATTTACTGCGTTCCAGTATACTGTGTGTAGTTTGTTACAGTTATTAAATCCACCCACCTTGACTTTCGTTATAGTTTCAGGCACGGTTATTGTTTCAATAAAGTTCTTGGCGTTAAAGCCGTCTTGCATAATTTCTTTAACCGGTTTGCCATTCCATTCTGCGGGAATAATTATATCTTTATCCGTCGCCGAACCTATACCTACGTCATAATAAGTACCGTCGGTAGAAAGTCCGAACAAAAGTCCTACTGAATAAACTTTTTCCGAACAAACGGTACAAATTCCATCGGCATTAGGTGAGTGTGCTTCTTTGCTTACGTATTTAATGGTTTTACACCCCCTTGAACAATTGCTTGTATCAACGCCGTAATTTTTGCAACTTGCAGGCGTCGTCACCGAGTATGCGCCGTAATTGTGTCCAAGCGCTTTGATATCTCGTTTTTCCACGCAACCACGGGCGCACGTTCTTTTTTCTTCGCCCTTTTCTTCGCACGTGGCAGGCGTTTCCGTAGACCAGTCGCCGAACGAATGACCTAACGCTTCGGTTTCTATTTCGTCCACCGTCTCGCCACACACTTTACAAATCTTTTTTGAAAGTCCTTTTTCGGTACAAGTGCTTGCGGTAACTACTTCAACCTTAATGTCTACGTGTTCGCAGGGTGACTCTGAACAACCGACCGCGTATAGCGCAATTGTCACCAAAAACGTAACGCATAGCAAAGCAATAAATTTTTTCATTTTCT
>CASDPM010000072.1 GCA_949282465.1 uncultured Bacillota bacterium | reverse complement strand
ATTACAGCTCCAATTCCTACTTGTTTAGCAACTAAATCTTTGCCAACGCCGTGGTAAAGGTCAGATTGTTCTTCCGCAAGCGCATAACCTTTACCCTTAGTCGTCTTAACGTGAAGAAGTACGGCTTTATTTTTAGCCGTTTCTTTGGCACGCTTTAAGACTTTTACCATTTCGTCGATATCGTTTCCGTCAACCAAGCCAACGTACTTAAACCCGAACTGTTCCAAATAGTTGTTTTTATTAAAAACTCTTTTTATAAATTCTCTAAACTTTTTAAGACCACGCGTTATAAACGAATTCCTAAAAACCTTTACGACTGCGCGTTTACTTTTGATATAACCGCTTTTGATCGTCCCCTTTGACAACATTTTATAAAAGCCGTTATGGTTTTTGGAAATAGACATTCCGTTATCGTTCAATATAACTATAAAATTAGTTGGTTTATAATGCGTAGCGCAAAGCGCCTCGATGTTAAGCCCGTTTACGAACGAGCCGTCACCAACGACGTTAATAACGCAATAATCTTGATTATTTTTATCACGCGACGCGCAATACCCAAGCCCAACGGCAATCGAAGTTCCTGCGTGCCCCGTAGTAAAGGCGTCGTATTCACTTTCGTCTTTATCAGTAAAGCCCGACAAACCGCCGTCCGTTCTTACCGTATCGAAAAGGTCTTTCCTTCCCGTAACGAGTTTATGCGCATAACATTGATGCCCCACGTCGAAAATAAGTTTATCGTTAGGCAAATCGAATACGTGATGTATAGCAAGCGTGGTTTCTATTGCACCGAGATTAGACGATAAATGTCCACCGTTATTTTTAACGACGTCTATAATACGCTCACGAATTTCTTCGGCAAGCGTTTTTAGTTGTTCGTTATTTAATTTTTTAACGTCGGCAGAACAGTTAATTCCGTCTAAAATGGCCATAAACTACGCAATTTCCAAGTTAATATTATATACAAGTATATTACTTAATAATATAAAAGTCAATTCATTTCGATAAAATTCGATTGACTAACGGGCTTTTAAGGGTTGACTATAATTTGCGCAAGGGTTATAATAAATTTAACATAAAAGGACGGATTAAAATGTTTAGCGGTAAAGAATTAAAAGACTATACCAAACTTGTTCTAAGTATAGGTGTAAATTTACAAAAAGGGCAAGGCTTAGAAATTGCCTGTCCCGTAGAAAGACGCGAACTTGCACACGCACTAACTCAAACGGCGTATGAAATGGGCGCAAAAATAGTTCGCGTTCGTTGGGATGACGAAGTTATTGATAAACTTAACTTTGAAAACGCCCAAACCGACGTTTTGACTAAAATACCCAAATGGCTTGTCGAAAGTAAGGAAGAATTAGTCAAAGAAGGCTTTTGCTACGTTGCGATAGCAGCGGATAATCCACAAGCGTTTAAAAGCGTTCCCACAAAAAAACTTTCATCATATTACCAAGCCAAATCAAAAGCATTAAAGAAATTTTCCGACCAAGTAATGTCGAACGGAATACGTTGGTGCGTGGTTTCCGTTCCCACCAAGGAATGGGCAAAACAAGTATTTCCCAAATCCAGGGCCCCCGAAAAGGACTTACTCAACGCCATTGCAAAAACTATGCGTCTAGACCACGCCGATCCCCTACTTGCTTGGAAAGAACATATCAATCTTTTGGATAAACGAGCAGAGTATCTTAACCAAATGAATTTTGAATATTTGCATTTCAAAAACTCAAAGGGAACGGATTTGAAAGTTGGACTTGCTATCGACCATTTGTGGCTTTCGGCAAAAGAAAAGGCAAAAGACGGTATAGAGTTCGTCGCAAATATGCCCACCGAAGAAGTTTTTACTGCACCGCATAGATTAAAAATCGACGGCGTTGTGCACTCGGCTCTTCCCCTTTGCGAAAACGGACAAATTATAGATAATTTCACGTTGCAATTTAAAAAGGGTAAAATCGTAAGTTTTTCGGCGGAAAAGGGTTACGACGTACTTAAAAATATTATTGAAACCGACAAAGGCACTTTAAGTCTTGGCGAAGTGGCGCTTATCGGCAAAAACTCGCCTATTTCCAAATCGGGCATATTGTTCTATAATACCTTGTTTGACGAAAATGCTAGTTGCCATTTAGCGATAGGAAAGTCATACCCAACCACCGTAAAGAACGGCGACAAACTTTCCACCGCCGAACTAAAACGCAAAGGTGTAAACGATTCGGTTGAACACGTAGACTTTATGATAGGCACGCCCGATCTATCAGTAACGGGAATTAGTTACGACGGAAAAGAAACGGTAATATTTAAAGACGGCGAATGGATAATATAACTATCAAAATAATCTTTCAATTTACATAAAAAGAGCACGCTTAATGAAATGCACCCCAAAAGTTAGACACTTTAGGAGGTGCATTTCAAATAGCGTGCTTTATATTTAGTCTTTTTTTACGTTTACGGTGATTATACCCGATATTATTCCAACTATTAAACCAAAAACCAAATCAATTATAAACGGCATTCCAAACGAAATTTCACCACCGATAAGCGAAAAGGTAAGATAGATTAGCGCCGTTCCTAAAACGCCTACGAACCCACCTTTTAGAAAACCAAGACTTCCACGCACCGATATAAAACAGCCAAAAAAAATCGCCAAAACTTTTATGAATTGATTTACAGGTTTAATCGCGCTTGACGAAAGCGACGTAAGTTTAATAACGCCTGCAAAGATAAGCACACCCACCAAAACTATTATAAGCGAAAAAAATACGCCTTTTATTACCGAAACTACACCGCCACCCTTTATATTTTGCATAAAAAAACCCCGCTTTTACTTTTCATAAATAAAGTATGCGGGGGTTTTATTTTTTATAACCTTTGTAAATTATTCTGCCTTGGGTTCTTTGGCGGGTTCTTCTTTCTTTTCTTCGGCAGGTTTTACAGGTGCGCTTTGGTTTTGTTTACCAACTTGATAAATAGCGCCACGGTCAAACTTAACGTAAGACTTTCTGTCAGCAGTACCGGTTTCAATAGTAAAAGTGTTTTCGTCGTTATTAACTTCAACTAAAATACCACATACGCCACCGATAGTCTTGATCTTATCGCCGATAGCGATATTATCTATCATGCTTTGTGCTTCTTTTTGTTTTTTCTTGTTAGAAATGTTTTGCCAAATAAAAAGACCGATAAAGCCTACGATAAGTACGCCACCTATAACGTATACCGCCCAGTTATTTCCAGCATCCTTAGTTGCATCTGTAAGTAAATTCCAAATCATTTTATTATTCTCCTTTAAATATTACATATATTGTAAATTATTTTTTTTGCAAAATCAAGTGTTTTCTTGACATTTACACGAATACTTTGTCGTTATACCGTTTATTTATAACTGTTATTCGTCTTTTTGTAAAACCCTTCGCAAAATTCCGTGAACGAATCTTGCAAAATAGCGTTTCTCATATCACGCATAAGTTTGTTTAGGTAAGTTATGTTATGAAGACTTATCATCATTCCACCCATCATTTCGCCGACGTTAATCATGTGGCGCAAATACGCTTTTGTGTAATTTTTACAAGCGTAACAATCACACTCGTCGTCTATCGGCGTAAAGTCTTCTTTGTACATACCGTTTCTAACGACTATCTTACCCTTTGAAGTAAGCGCCGTTCCGTTCCTAGCAACTCTCGTTGCAAGAACACAGTCGAACATATCTATACCACGACGCACCCCTTCCACAAGACAATCGGGACTGCCTACCCCCATAAGATAACGGGGAATATTCGTGGGGTATTTATCAAGTAAATCGTCCATTATTTCGTACATTAAGAGTTTAGGCTCGCCAACCGAAAGCCCACCGATTGCAATTCCATACTTAGCGTAAGGTATAGTTTCCGCTAAACTAGTACGCCTTAAATCTTTAAACATATTGCCTTGTACTATCGGAAATAACGCTTGGTCGGAATTTTTATGAGCGTTATAACATCTATCAAGCCACTTTAACGTGCGTTCCATTGCAACTTTGGACTGTGCGTAATCAGCGCCGTAAGGCGAACATTGATCGAACGCCATTATTATATCTGCGCCGAGATTATTTTCTATTTCTATCGCTTTTTCAGGGGTTATAAAATGCAAACTTCCGTCAACGTGCGAATTAAAATGAACTCCGTCGTCTTTTATCTTGTTAAGTTTTGCAAGCGAGAACACCTGAAACCCACCGCTATCGGTCAAAATAGGTCTATCCCACGCCATAAACTTATGTAATCCACCTGCTTTTTTAACCGTTTCGTCACCAGGGCGCATATAAAGGTGGTAAGTGTTTGCAAGAATAATTTGCGATTTAGATTCTTTTAAATCCCTTGGCATAACGCCTTTTACAGTCGCTTGCGTACCAACGGGCATATAAGTCGGCGTTTCTATATCACCGTGGGGAGTATGTAAAATACCCGCCCTTGCGCCCGTTTTAGGATCTTGTTTAATTAGTTCGTAATAAAATTTTTCCATAATTTCTTTAAGTTTAATTAGTTTATTCTAATAATTAGAAATCATTTGTTTTAGGTCGAAGTCCACG
>CASDPM010000071.1 GCA_949282465.1 uncultured Bacillota bacterium | reverse complement strand
AGTCTTATAAATTAAAGGTCGGGCAAAAGATTTACGTGGTGATAAAAGCATTGCTCGACTTTTTGTGTGCTTTACTTGCAGTAATAATTTTGTCGCCACTTTTTATAATAGTGGCGATAGCAATAAAGATAGATTCCAAAGGTCCTGTATTTTTTAAGCAACCAAGAATAGGTAGAAAGGGTAAATTATTTAATTGCATAAAGTTTAGAAGTATGTCTACAAACGCCAACCATTCGGTTGCAGGGTATGAATATGCCGAAGTTAGTTCATACATAACAAAAGTGGGTAAGTTTATACGTAAGACGTCAATAGACGAACTTCCCCAAATTTTCAATATTTTATTTTTTCAAATGAGTTGGATAGGTTTTAGACCTTCTCAATCTTGTGAGAAAGAACTTAACGACGCTAGGGAAAGTTACGATTTGTATCAAATAGCGCCTGGGATCTCGGGTTGGGCGCAGGTTAACGGAAGAGATATTCTTGCCGCACATCCAACGGAAAAAGCAAAGTATGACGCGTATTATCTTAAACATTTTTCGTTTTGGCTAGACGTGAAAATATTTTTCATGACTATACTAGCGGTTTTTAAATCTGATAATACCCAAGAAGGTGTTATAGAAGAAACAAAAGAAGAAACAACAAACGCTGACGAAAAGGACGAGAAGTAAAGATGAAAGTTTTTTTGTTAATGACTAAATCAAACATGGTCCTTACGTTTCGCAAGAAACTTATCGAAGCACTAAAAGAAAAAGAGTGTGAAGTCGGCGTAATAGCGCAAGACGCTGATTTTAAGGAAGAAATAGAAAAATTAGGGGTTAAGTTTTATTGTGTAAAATCGGACAACCGTTCACTTAACCCTTTTGCTATGTTTAGATATAAAAAGGCAGTTGCAAAGATATTGAAAGAAGAAAAGCCTGACAAGGTATTTACTTTTCAATTAATGCCCAACACGTTTGGAGTAAAGGGCGCGAAGAAAGCCAAGATAAAAAGTATTTATTCTATGGTTGAAGGCGCAGGCGACGTGTTTATCAATAATAGCATAAAATGGAAAGTTATCCGTTTCGTGGTTTGCAAACTTTATAAGAGTGCATTTAAGAATTCTGAAAAGGTGTTTTTCTTAAATAACGACGACAAGACGGAATTCTTGGCAAGGAAACTTGTAAAAGAAGAAAAATGTGTAGTTATACATGGTATCGGCGTGGATTTAGAGCATTTTGCTTTTAAACCTATCAAGAACGATAGAACGTTCTTGATGATTGCACGTCTTCTTAAAACAAAAGGTGTTTACGAGTATTGTAATTGTGCAAGGCTTGTAAAACAAAAATATCCCGACGCTAAATTTAACTATTTAGGTGGAGAAGGTACGATAAAGATTGCAGATATTAAGGAATATATTGACGACGGCAGTATAAACTATCTTGGCACCGCAAAAGACGTAAGACCATATTTGGAAGATTGTACGGCTTTAATGTTGCCAAGTTATAGGGAAGGCGTGCCTATGTCGGTTATGGAAGCGGAGTCTACGGGTAGGGCTATCATCGTAAGTGATAGACCTGGTTGCCGTGATACCGTTGATAATGAATACAACGGTTTTATTGTGGAACAAACCGATTATGAAACAATGGCAAAAAAATGTATCTTTATGATAGAAAATTTTGATAAGACGATAGAAATGGGCAAAAATGCACGCACTTTTGCCGAAGAAAATTTTGATAGTAAAAAAATTAACGACGGGATTTTGAAGGTTTTGGAGATATAGAAGTGAACACACTTGCAAGGAAAGAAAAGAAACTATCATTATCCGCCCTATTATTTTTAATATACTGGGTGGTAAAATCATTTTATACAAAAGATTCGGGTGGTTTGCAAATAGGCGACTACATTTTTGCTTTGTCATTTGTGGCATTTTTTGTCGAAACGGTAATGGTAAAAGGCGTTGGTGTGGTTTGTGAAAAAGACAAAGAATTGCTGACTTTTGTATTTTGTGTTTTAATGATAAACTTGATTTATTCGGTTTTGTTAAGTGATAGTGAATTTTTGTTGCCTATCTTATATTTTATTTTTAACTTTTGTATAGTAGTCGAGTTTAGGTCGTTGGCAAAGAACAAGAACTTTTTAAAATGGTTTTTTATTGCTACATTTATATGTATAGCGATGCAATTATTTGTATTTATAATAGGTGCTGGCGAATGGTATGCAGGCAAAAAAGATTTGGGTAGATATATGGGAACGTTTAACGACCCTAACCAGTTAGCGTTTTTCGTTATGTCTAGATTCTTTATTTTGTACGTAATGTTTAATCATATACAGAAAAAAACAAAAATGATAAAATTAATAACGTTTATCGCCTTTGTTATGACGTTTGTGCTTGTTGTTGAGTCTGCGTCTACTGGTATGTTACTTGGTTTAACCGTTTTTGCTGTGGTTTGGCTTGTTACAAAATGTTTTATAAGTAGAAACGTTGTACTAAACGTTTTTGTGCTTTTAGCGTTTGTTCTTTTAGTTTTTATTATAACAGGTGGAGATAGGTTAATATTTACGGGTTCAAACAATTTTATTTCTACAAGATTAGAAGAAAAGTTGTTTAAACTGTCGAGTGACGGTGGATTTATAAAAGATAGAAACCTGGGTGCTTTTTTTGCTAAACCTTATTATATTTTATTTGGTGCCGGCGAAGGTGGATGGGGTAGATTTATTGATGTTGCGAGCTTAGGTGAGCTTCATAGTTCTGTTTTGGGGTTGTTATTTTACTATGGTATAATACCTTTTATAATTCTAATTATTTGGGTCGTAAAGAATTTGAGAAATGCCAAAAAAATGGATTTTTGTGTTTACATTGCAATTTTGGTTGAAATGTTTACACTTATAAACCATAGACAAGCCTCACTATGGATTTTATTTATATTGCCTTCAATTTTTATAGTTATGGAAAAAAATAATGGTTAAAGTATTACACGTGTTATCTGCTGTTAACGGTGGCGGAATTGAATCAATGTTGCTTACTTATTATAAACGTATGGATAGAGATAAAGTGGCTTTTGATTTAGTTGCACATAAAGAACACGGCACTTTGCTTGCAAAAGAATTTGAGCGCTTGGGCAGTAAAATTTTTTATATAACAGGGCAAAGGGTTAGTTTAAAGCAAAACCGTAAAGAGTTAAAAGAATTATTAAAGAATAATCAATACGACGTTATACATTTTCATCATGGAATATTATCTTTGGGGGTTGGCATTGCTAAAAAGTATAATCCAAAAGCAAAGATAGTGGTTCATAGCCATTCAACGTATGAGCCGAGTAAAATAGTAAGATTGTTAAAACCATTGATTAAGTTTTATATTCTAAGGAAAGCGGATTGTTATTGTGCATGTGGCATAAAAGCAGGCGAATATTTGTTTGGGGAAAAACTTGTAAAAAGCAAAAAGGTATATATTATCAATAATGCAATAAATACCGATAAATTCAAATTTAGTACCGAATATAGAGATGCTATTCGCACAAAATTCCAAATACAAGAAAATGAGTTGGTTGTTGGCGTGGTTGCAAGAATGAACTTTTCAAAAAATCCTGAATTCATTATTGAACTTGCAAAAGGGTTAAAAATAAAAGGTGTTAAATTTAAACTGCTTTGGGTTGGTGACGGCGAGTTGAAACAATCAATCGAAGAACAAGTCGCTAGCAACAACTTGCAAGATTACGTTTATTTTGCAGGCGCGTGTAAAAATGCTAATGAATTTTATAGCGCTTTTGACGTGTTTATCTTACCTTCAAGATATGAGGGGTTGGGTATTTCCGCTATCGAATCGCAACAAAACGGTTGCCCAACGTTGCTTTCTGATAAAGTCCCTATGGAGGCAAATATATCTTCTAATTGTGAAACTTTACCACTTGACGTGGAAAGATGGGTTAATATGATTTGTAGCGTTAACGATACGCTAAAAAGACAAGATAACTCTAAAGAAATAATAGAACATGGTTTTGATATAGATGTAGAATCAAAAAAACTTACCGATTTTTACATTAACTTATAATAGGTGGAAAGATGGAAGGATTAGTATCAATAATAATCCCCGTATATAACGTAGAAAAATATTTAAGCGAGTGTTTAGATAGCGTAATAAATCAAAACTATCAAAACTTGGAAATACTTTTAATTGACGACGGCTCAAAAGATAACAGCCCCTTGATTTGTGATGAATACGCAAAAAAAGATACCCGTATAAAAGTTATACATAAAGAAAACGGTGGGGTATCTTCTGCACGTAATTTGGGGTTAGATATTGCAAAAGGCGAATATATAACGTTTATTGATAGTGACGACTTGGTTTCTAAAAATTACGTAGAAAAGTTATATGCAAACTTAAAAGAAAATAATTCGGATTTATCTTTTTGCAAATCTTCTTTTTTAAT
>CASDPM010000070.1 GCA_949282465.1 uncultured Bacillota bacterium | reverse complement strand
TAAAAATTTTTTTGTTTTTCAAGGTAAGTTTAAGTTTTGTTTGTTAAAATCAAGTTGTAAATACGGAAACGTATTTCTAAACCAACCCACACTCTCAATAAACTTTTTCCTGAGGTGCGCCCCCGATTTTTATTATCGGGGGCGTGCCTTTTTAAACGCCGAATAGAATAATAATTGACTTTTAAGCAAAAGATAGTTATACTCAAATATGATCAAAGTTGTTTTTGGAGAGATTATGGTAGAAGGTATAAAAAACACAAAGGCGTTACTTCTTGATTTAGACGGCACGGTTTACGTTGACGGCGAACTTATAGGCGACGTAAAAAAAACCCTTTCAGGTTTTAGAAAAAAGGATATTAAAATCGTGTATTTAACGAACAACTCGTCAAGGACGCCAAATGATTACGTTGAAAGACTTTCTAATTTAGGCATTTTTGAAAGTAACGATATAGTATACTCTTCGTTAGATTCGGCGGTAAATTATTTGAATAAATTTCATAAAGGCGAGCCCATTTACGTTATGGCAACCGATAAAGTCGACGCTTATCTAAAAGAGCAGGGCATAATCTATTCGGAAAAAGCAAAAATAGTTTTGTTATCGTTTGATAGGGAATTGACTTACGATAAAATAGTAAAAATGAACGAACTTTTAGTCGGTGGTGCAAAATTCATAATAACTCACCCAGATAAGACTTGTCCTGCAAAACCTGTATTTGTTCCCGACGTAGGGTCTATCATTAAACTTTTCGAATGTTCGTCAGGAAGGGTGCCAGACGTAGTTGTTGGTAAACCAAGCCCGTTTATGGCGGAAGGTATAATGCACCGACTTAATCTTAAAAAAGAAGAAATCACCATGGTCGGCGATAGACTTTCAACCGATATACAATTTGGCATAAACTGTGGTTTTAACACTGTGTTAGTTTTGTCGGGTGAAACTACAAAAAAAGCCTATCAAGAAAGTGGTTTAACCGTCGATTTAGTTTTAGACGATATAAACGACTTAAAAAAATATTTATAAATGAACGAACAAATCTATATATCAAAGCACGCTTTTCAGCGTGCTTTTAAGTTTTATTTTTCATTATATAATTTACGTAATCGCTTTGCGCTTGTTCGTAATCGTTAAAAAGTTCCAATTGTTCGGGCGAAAAACTTTTAAAAAGTAAATTTTTAGTGCGGTCTATATTTAATTTTAATACATTTACTTGTCTTATGTATTTTTCATTTAATTCAGTAGATATACTTTCTATTATATTCTTTGTAATTTCGTTTGCTTGCTTTCTTTTCATTTGCATTACCTTTTTGTTTTATTGTATTAGGGAAATTCCCTAATGTCAAGTAAAATTAGGGAAAATCCCTATAATAAATGATATGGAAATATTTAGTACGCGTATAAAAGAGTTGCGAATAGAAAACGGGTTTACGCAAAAAGGGTTAGCCAAAGAACTTGGCACGACGAATAGTGCCGTATGCGACTGGGAGAAGGGAAGAAGTGAGCCGGATTTAGAAATGATTAAAAAGATAGCCCTTTTGTTTTCGGTATCGGTGGATTATTTGCTTGGTTTGTCAGACGTATAATATGAATAATTTATATAAAAAAGCACGCTTTTTTGATATAAACCCAAAAGTTTAGACACTTTAGGAGGTGCATTTCATTTAGCGTGCTTTTATTTTGCCTTTTATTAAAGAATAGGTATGGTTGCAAGGAAGGTAACGTCCTTACGGTTTTTAGAATCGCCTTCGGCAAGAACGAAGGCTTTTTGCGTTACGATACCGCCTGCTTTTTCAACTAAATTTTCAAGTCCTTCAAGACTTTCGCCCGTAGAAATAACGTCGTCAACTATACAAACTTTTTTGCCCTTAATCAAGTCTATATCGCGTTTAGAAATATGAAATTCCTGAACCTTACCCGTCGTTATAGACGCGCCGTAAGAAATCCAAATTCCGTCTTGCATGTAAAGTTTTTTAGACTTTCTAGCAACGGCGTAATTTTTCATGCCGAGTTCACGCGCAACTACGTGGGTGAGTTGTAGTCCCTTTGATTCTGCGGTAATCAAAACGTCGCATCCGCTAATACGTTTAGCAAGTTCCTTACCACAATGTTCGGTAAGTTCTTGATCACCGTGCAAATTAAAAAATGCAATATTTATTCCGCTAGGAAGTGGAATAATAGGCAAAGATGCTTGGTAACCACAAATATCAACTTTAAAAACTTTATCCATAAAACAACACCATCCTTTGTAATTCCGCTAAACAGTTTAGCACAAATTTAAGCGTTTGTCTACATATATTCTATAATTAAATCATAATTTAAAAAAGAACGACAGCGGAGGGGTTTAATGGAATTTTACACTAAAACGGCACAAGAAACGGCATATATTCTAGGAACGAGTTTAGACGGCGGTTTAAGTGAAAGTGGTGTTGCTGAAAGTATCAAAAAACACGGCAGTAATATGCTTTCAAGAAAGAAAAGAGAGTCGCTAATAAGTAAAATATTTTCGGCGTTAAAAGAACCTATGCTTTTGATACTTTTGTTCGGGTTTGCAATAACGTTCGGTGCGAATATAGGTAAATTTTTAAGGACGGGCGAAGGCGATTTTATCGAGTGTTTCGGCATACTTTTCGCCGTTGTGTTGTCGGTTACAATAACCCTAATAATGGAAGGTAGTTCGGAAAAGGCGTTTAACGAACTCAATAAAATTTACGATAACGTCTTTGTAAAAGTAATGCGTAACGGTGAAATAGCAGTCGTTTCGCAAGATAAACTAGTAGTCGGCGATTTAGTATTTATAGAAAGTGGCGATAAAATAGTGGCGGATGGTAGACTTATATCGACGAACGCTCTCACCGTTGACGAGTCGGCACTAACAGGCGAAAGCCTTTCTTCGGAAAAGAGCGCCGAAGCAGTTTATGATCACGTTACACCGCTTGCCGAAAGAAAAAACTGTGTCTTTTCGGGTACGTTCGTTACTGCTGGAAGTGGTAAAATGGTTGTTACCGCTATAGGCGATAAATCGGAAATAGGAAATATTGCCAATACTCTTACCGATAAAAATGAAGTTGACTCGCCACTACAACAAAAGTTGGCAAAACTTGGTAAAAGAATAACTTTAATAGGTGTTTTTTGCGCCGTTGCCGTATTTTTAATTTCTTTTATAAGGCTTGCGGTGGCAAACTCGCTAACCTTTTTATCTGTACAAGAACTCTTTATATCGTGCATAGTTTTAATAGTTGCAGCCGTACCCGAAGGACTGCCGACCATAGTTGCCGTTTCGCTTGCCCTTAATATGTTTAAGTTAACCAAAGAAAACGCGCTAATAAAAAAGATGATAGCGACGGAAACGGCAGGTGCGGTAAGCGTTATTTGTTCCGATAAAACGGGAACTTTAACAATGAACAAAATGAGCGTGCTTAGCGTATGTACCAACGAATTTTGTTTTGCGCCTGAAAACGTTTCGGCAACGCCGTTACTTCAAAATTTTATATGTAATTCCACGGCAGACGTAATAAAAAATAAAAAAGGATTTATATATCAGGGTAGTGGTACGGAATGCGCACTAATAGAATCTGCGCTTAAAACCGACAAAAATTTGGATTATAAATCTTACCGTGCAAAGTATATCGTTTTAGAGCGAAAGCCCTTTTCTAGCCAAGAAAAAATGATGGAAACTTTAATAATAAACGACGGCACGAATAGAAGTTTAATAAAAGGTGCGCCCGAAAAGATTTTGCCTTTATGCGACTTGACCGAGGCACAACGAAGAAAACTTTTAACCGATATGGAAAGGCATCAAAGAAAGGCAAGGCGAGTGTTGTGTTTTGCACATAAGGACCAAAGTTCTAAGGGTTATTCTTACGACGGTTATGCCGTTTTAATGGATAAAATCCGTCCCGAAGTATATAAGGCGGTCAAAGACTGTTTTAGTGCGGGAATAAAGATAAAAATTTTAACGGGCGATAATTATCTTACCGCCTATTCAATTGCCGAAGAGTTGGGCGTGGTGCAAAGTGAACGAGAAGTCATGAACGCGCAAGAGTTAGAAAAACTTGACGATGAAAATTTCAAGAAAGCGCTTAATAAAATATCGGTAATAGCAAGAAGTACGCCTATCGTAAAACTTCGGGTGGTAAAAGCCTTAAAAGAAATGGGCGAAGTAGTAGCCGTAACGGGTGACGGAATAAACGACGCCCCTGCAATTAAGCATGCTGATATAGGTATTGCTATGGGCAAAATCGGTAGTGAAATTACCAAAGAGGCGGCGGACGTAGTATTGCTTGACGATAGTTTTGCTACCATTGTAAAAGCCGTTTCTTTTGGAAGGAACGTGTATAGAAATTTGCAACGGTTTATTCTTTTTCAACTTTCGGTAAACTTTTCGGCAATGTTGTTTATTACCGTTTCGGCTTTTTTAGGGCTTGAACAACCTTTTAACACCTTGCAACTTTTATGGATTAACGTAATAATGGACGGACCGCCTGCGTTAACTTTGGGGTTAGAAGCAATGAGCGATAAACTTATGAAACAAAAGCCCGTTCGTCGTGATAAAAGTATCGTAAGCGCAAAAATGCTGTTTAGGATTGCTTTTAACGGACTTTTCGTTGGAATAATAATGGTGCTTCAATACGTCTATAATTTTTTGGGTGTTGCCGAAACGGAAAAGACGGGCGCAATATTTACGCTATTCGTACTATTCCAACTAATGAACGCCTTTAACAGTAGAGAGTTAGGCGCTGAAAGTATCTTCAAAAGCATAAGAAAAAACAAAGTTATGCTATACACTTTTGCGGGAACTTTTATAATGCAAATAGTAATCGTTCAACTAGCCTATTCGGTTTTCGGAATACAACCGCTATCATTTAACGTTTGGTGTAAATGTTTGTGTACGGCATTTTCAATAGTAGTGGTGTCCGAGTTATTTAAACTAATTTATAAATTTTTAACGGCAAGTGCAATAAATGGTTTTTTATGCCGAAAACCAAAGGCGAAAATAGTAAAAAAACTATCTGCTAAATAAATAAAAAGATTAGTGGGAGCATAAACTAAACTATATGGCTTTAATAACGGTAACGGATAAAAATTATAATCAAAGTAATCTTCTATACGTGCAGTCGGTAACTAACGAAATTCTTTCGCAAACCGACTGCAAGGTAGAAAGTTGTGTTTTAGGCAGCCGCTCGGTAATGAAAATAAATTGCGATAGTGGGTATTCGGATATAGTAAAGGCAGAGATAGCCGATAAACTCGCAGAAGTGGTCGCTATAAATTACAAGTACGATTTTTTCAGTAAAGAGATAAAAGTTAGTGGCTTAAATAGTGATGAAAAAGAAATTTTAATGGCAAGTCTTATTGCCGCCGATCTAGACGAAGATAAACGTTATACTTACGAACGGCTTAAAAATTTTGACGATATCGCCCTAGACGGTATATATAACTTTCGCTTGCAACCACTAAAAAACAAGTGGAAAGAGATAGTTTCCTATATGCCGTCGTGCTTTGTTAATTCGCAACTTAAAGATTTTATCATATATTTGTTAGAGAATAAAAAAAAGCGAGTATACGTAGATTGTGGTAGGGTATATGATAGTCATTTTAGGCGTTTAAGGCGCTGTTCGCTTTTGGGTGGTGGGGATAAACTTAGTATCGTAAGAGAAGTTTTGCTTTCGAATTGTGGCGAAGTTGAACTTTTAGGACCACTTCCCGAAGAAGACGAGTTTTATTTAAAAGAGTTTTTTAGCGATAAGATATATTTTTCAAACGGCATTTTAAGTTAAAACGATTGACAAAAAACTTTTAAGGGTTTAATATATAGTTACAATTATTGTGAACGATTATTCGGACAAGTAGTTTCTTTAAGGGTTTTCAAGAGAGCGGGTGGCGGTGCGATTCCCGTAAATTCCAAAGATAATGAAACCACCGAACGTACGTTTTAAGTCGGCGGACTTTAATCGCGTAAAGTGGTCACGCAAAAAGCGTGGCAAATAAGGTGGAACCACGGATTTATTCGTCCTTATGCATTTTGCATAAGGATTTTTTGTTTTAAGGAGGATTTAATTATGAATATCACATTAAAAGACGGCTCGGTTATTACGTTTGAAAACGCCGTTACGGTTGCAGAAGTTGCAAAATCTATTTCCGAAGGTCTTGCAAGGGTTGCCGTTTGCGCAAAAGTTGACGGAGAACTTGTCGATCTTTCCACGGTTATAGAAAAGGATTGCGAACTTCAAATTGTTACGCTTAAAGATAAAGAAGGTTTGCAAGTTTATAGGCATACTTGTTCGCACGTTCTCGCACAGGCGGTAAAAAATATATTCCCGACGAGTAAACTTGCAATCGGTCCTACTATCGACAATGGTTTTTATTACGATATAGAGTTTAAAACGCCCATTTCTCAACAAGACCTTGCAAAAATCGAAAAAGAAATGGAAGATATTATTAAGAGCGATTTTCCTATTGAACGCTACGTTTATAGCAAGCGTGACGCTCTTAAAATCATGAAAGATTTTTCCGAACCTTATAAGATTGAACTTATCAACGAATTGCCCGCAGGTAGCGTAATTTCTTTCTATAAACAAGGCGATTTCATGGATCTTTGTAGGGGACCGCACCTTCCTTCGACGGGCAAAATTAAAGCATTTAAGTTGACAAGTATTACCGGTGCATACTGGCGTGGTAACGAAAAGAATAAAATGCTTACCCGTATTTACGGCACGGCTTTTGAAAAGAAATCCGAACTCGAAGAATATCTCAACCAACTCGAAGAGGCTAAAAAGCGTGACCATAACAAACTTGGCCGTGAACTCGGTATATTTATGACCGAAGAAGTTGTCGGCCAAGGCTTGCCTATTCTTGCCCCCAAAGGCGCAAAAATTATGCAAATTCTTTCCCGTTTTGTTGAAGACGAAGAAGAACGTCGTGGTTTTATGATAACCAAAACGCCTTATATGGCAAAGAACGATTTGTATAGAATTTCAGGGCACTGGGATCATTATAGAGATAAGATGTTTATTATCGGTGACGAAAACTCGCCCGAAGCGTTGGCACTCCGCCCCATGACTTGTCCATTCCAGTATCAAATTTATAAAAACGGACTTAAAAGTTATAGAGATTTGCCTTGTAGGTATAGCGAAACTGCAACGCTTTTCAGAAAGGAAGCAAGTGGTGAAATGCACGGTCTTATCAGGGTAAGACAATTTACGCTATCCGACGGTCATATCGTATGTACGCCCGAACAGGTTGAAGAAGAATTTAAGCGTTGTTTGGAACTCAGTTATTATTTCCTTGATTGTTTGGGAATGAGAGAAGACGTTACCTTCCGTTTCAGTAAACGTGGCGTATCGAACAAAAGCAAGTATATTGATAACGACAAGGCGTGGAGCGAAACCGAAGCGCTCATGAAGAAAATTCTCGATGGTATCGGCATAGATTACGTTGAAGCGGATGACGAAGCAGCGTTCTATGGACCTAAACTTGACGTTCAAATTAAGAACGTTTACGGTAAAGAAGATACGCTTATCACAATTCAGTTAGACTTTGCCGCAGCGCATAGTTTTGAAATGACTTACGTTGACGAAAACGGTGAAAAACAATATCCCTTCGTTATTCATAGAAGTTCAATCGGATGTTACGAAAGAACGCTCGCACTTCTTATCGAAAAATATGCAGGCGCGTTCCCGTTGTGGATAAGCCCCGTTCAAGTAAAGGTAATGAGTTTAACTTCTAGAACGGCTGATTACGCAAACGAAATAGTTGCCGAACTCAAAAAGGTTGGTTTGAGAGCGGAAGTTGATAACCGTAACGAAAAAATCGGTTATAAAATCCGTGAAGCACAACTTGAAAAAATACCTTATATGTTTATCGTTGGCGATAAAGAAGCCGAAGATAAAACCATATCCGTTCGTAGTAGAAAAGCAGGCGATTTAGGCGTTATGAGTTTGGAAGAAATTAAAGCAAAACTCATTGAAGAAGACGCTAGTAAAAAGGCATAGAGACATAATAAAAATAAAGAAAACCCCGTAATTTTGAAATGCACCCCTTAAAGTGTCTAACTTTTGGGTTCACAGCAATTTTACGGGGTTTTTATTATAGAATTTTACAAATAAAACAAGCGAACACGCAAGAGAAAAATGATGCGATTAAAGATATTATAATAGGCAATGCAAGTTTTTTTGTTTTAGCGCCTGCAAAATAAACAGCCGCAATATAAAAAACCGTTTCCGACGACCCGTAAATAACGCACGCGCACCTTGCAATATAACTGTCAACACCGTAAACTGTAAAAAGTTCGGATAGTAGAGCAAGCGAACCGCTACCTGAAAAAGGTTTGATTAAAACTAGTTTAGTAAGTTCGGTCGGTATTCCCACTAAATTCATTACGGGTGATAAAAGGGAACAAAAAAGATTAGAAAGTCCACTCACTTCAAATAGTTCGGTCATTACGAAAATACTCGCTAAATACGGAAAAACGTTGACGGCAAAAGGCAGGGCAGATTTAGCGCCGAAAGTAAAGGCGTCGTACGGTTTGACCTTTTTTACGATTGATACTATAAGAATTATTAAAAAAAGAACGGGAATAAAATAGGCAGACATATTTTAGACCTTCTTTCTTACAAAAATTTTCACTAACAGTATTCCTATCACCGTTGAAACTAAGGTGGCTAGAATTGTGGGCAGTATAATATCCGACGGCGACGCCGACCCCATAGAAGTTCTAAGCGCCATTACCGAAGACGGTATAATTTGAATACTTGTCGCGTTTATAACAAAGAACATAGTAATAGCGTAGTTGGTGTTCGGGTATTTTTCGAGTTCTTGTATAGATTTTATACCCATAGGCGTGGTAGCGCCACTCATACCTAAAAGATTTGCCGAGATATTAAGCGACATATAATCGTTTGCCTTTTCAGGTAATTTTCCAAATAAAAATCTATTTACGGGGCGTAAGCATTGTGCTAATTTGGTCGCAAGCCCCGTCCGTTCTAAAAGTTCGAAAATTCCTAGCCAAACGGCGTAAATGACTACCATTTTAAGGGTTAACGATAGCGCCTTTTCACCACCTGATAACATGGCGGAAAGAGTGGCTTCGGGATTAGTAAAAATTAAAAGAAGAGTGGAAACTAAAAGAATAAGACCGAAAATTATATTCATATTAAAACTTTATGCTAAATTATTCTTGAATATGATGTGAAAATATGTTAAAATATGTTAGTAAAAAACTGTTTGGAGATGGCTAAATTGAAAGAAAAATATTATATAACGACGGCAATAGCGTATACTTCTGGTAAACCGCATATCGGTAACACTTACGAGGCAATTTTGGCTGATAGTCTTGCTCGCTTTAAACGTTATCAAGGTTACGACGTGTTTTTTCAAACGGGTACGGATGAACACGGTCAAAAGATAGAAGAAAAGGCAAGTGCAGCAGGTGTTTCACCCAAGGCGTTTGTTGACGGCGTTGCCGACGTGATTAAAAATACATGGGATTTGGTTGGCGTTTCTTACGATAAGTTTATGAGAACGACTGACGAATATCACGAAAAACAAGTTCAAAAAATATTCAAAAAACTCTTTGATAAAGGCGATATATATAAAGGCTCGTACGAAGGTTGGTATTGTACCCCTTGCGAATCTTTCTGGACGGAAAGCCAACTTGTTGACGGCAAGTGTCCCGACTGTGGTAGACCCGTTAAGAAATCGCAAGAAGAAGCCTACTTCTTTAAGATGAGTAAATATGCCGATAGATTGATGAAGTATTATGAAGAACATCCCGAGTTTATTACTCCCGTTTCGCGTAAGAACGAAATGGTTAA
>CASDPM010000069.1 GCA_949282465.1 uncultured Bacillota bacterium | reverse complement strand
CTCTTTCGGACCTTAAAAATTTTGCGCGAACAGGTGCATTGAAAAAGAGATTTTTAACGACAATTTCAGTACCGTTTGCCATTGCACAATCTTCAACGTTGCCTATTTCCCCGCCTTCCGAATAAATTTTTGAGCCCAGCGTTTGTTCTTTTGGTTTTGATGATATGGTTATTTTTGACACACTTGCAATACTGGCAAGCGCTTCACCCCTAAACCCCAAAGACAAAATATTGTCTAAATCTTTAACAGAAGATATTTTACTCGTTGCATGTGGCATTAAAGCCTTTTTCAATTCATCTTTTTCTATGCCATGACCATTATCGGAAACAATTATAGAAGATAATCCACCGTTTGCGATTTTTATTGTTATAGAAGATGCACCAGCGTCAATAGAGTTTTCCACTAGTTCTTTTACAACGGAATATGGACGATCAACAACTTCGCCAGCTGCAATTCTATTATATACTTTACTACTTAATACGTTAATTTTCATCAAACTAATCCTTTGTTATTTTATCGTGTAAATCGCTTAAAATTACAAAAGCCTGCATAGGCGATATATTATTCATATCAATATCTTTAATAATTCTTTCAGTTTCTGATAGTGTCGATACATTATCTTCTTCTAACACTTCCGACTTACCCTTTTTTGTCAAACCTTTCTTTTCAAGCGTTTTAAGTATTTCTTTTGCCCGCTCGGTTACAATTTTAGAAACACCTGCAAGTTCAGCAACTTCTATACCAAAACTTCTATTAGTCCCACCGCGCATAATCTTTCTTAAAAAAACAATACCGCCCTGCATTTCTTTTACAGCAACCTTATAGTTTTTAACACCGTCTAATACGCCTTCTAATTCAGTCAACTCGTGATAATGGGTTGCAAACATTGTTTTTGCTTTAATCACGTTGTTTATATACTCAACAACTGCCCATGCTATACTAAGACCGTCGAAAGTGCTAGTTCCCCTGCCTATTTCATCAAGAATAAGCAAACTTTTTGAAGTGGCATTCATGATTATGTTTGCCGTTTCGGTCATTTCAACCATAAACGTACTTTGATCTAAAATTAGGTTATCACTCGCACCTACGCGCGTAAAAATCTTATCAACAATAGGAATTTCCGCGTTTGATGCAGGAACAAACGAACCTATATGCGCCATTAAAACGATAAGAGCAGTTTGACGCATATACGTACTTTTTCCCGCCATATTAGGGCCTGTTATTATCATTGTTCTATTTGAAACGTTATCTAAAAGACAATCGTTAGGGACAAATCTTTGCTTAGAAATAGCCTCGACTACCGGATGTCTACCATCAATTATATTTAACGAGCAATCGTCATTTACGATTGTTGGCTTAACGTACCCGTTTTCCCTTGCTACGTTTGCAAGCGCAATTAAAACGTCAAGATTAGAAATGGCTTCCGAAGTGGATTTTAACAAATCCATTTTAGAGAAAAGATAATTTTTTACTTGATTATATAAATCGGCTTCAAGTTTTAGTGATTTTTCTTCTCCGGATAGAATTTTAACTTCTAATTCTTTTAATTCTTCGGTTATAAATCTTTCGGCGCCAACCAAAGTTTGGCGTCTAATATAATCGTAAGGGACAAGATGTTTAAATGAATTAGTAACTTCGATATAATAACCAAAAACACGATTATAACCTATTTTAAGATTGCGAATTCCCGTTCGCTCTCTTTCGCGATTTTCAATATTTATTATAAGTTGCTTGCTATTTTTTGATAAATTACGCAGTTCATCAAGTTCTGTGTTATAACCTTTTTTGATATAATAGCCGTCTTTCATATTTACAGGTGCTTCTTCATCAATGGCATCAGATAACAACTTTACGGTTTCAGAAAAATCGGCAAGATCATTTACTATATCGTTGACAAAATCCGATTGAACACCTGAGAGTTGAAACTTTACGCTAGGCAATACTTCCAAAGAACTTTTTAATGCAAGACAATCTTTTGGCGATAAATTACCGTTAGAAATTTTACCAGTAATTCTTGCGACGTCTTTTACAGAAGATAATAAATCGGTAATGCTTTGCCTAACCAACGTGTTCTTAAATAAACTTTCAACACCGTTTAAGCGATACTCAATTTCTTGTTTTTTACCAAGTGGTGATAAAATCCAACTTTGCAATTTTCTTGCGCCCATGCTTGTTTTCGTCTTATCTAAAAGCCATAAAAGCGAACCATATCTTTTATTGTCTCGCAAAGTTCTAACAAGTTCTAGGTTGCGTATAGCGTTAACGTCGAGCATCATAAACTCGCCGTCATTTTCGATTTTTATCGAGTTGATTATTTTTAATATTTGTTTTTGTGTTTGTTTAAGATAACTTAAAAGCGCACCTGCTGGAGAAACGCAAATTTTATCATTTTCCAAACCAAAAGATGATAATGACGACACGTTTAAATGCCTTTTTATCTCTTCTTTTGCGTTGTCGTAATTGAATTCACTTTCTACGTAAAGATTAAATTTGGGCAAAACGCCGTGTTTTACAAGTGGTAAATCCTTAAAAAGTTCCACAGCGTCGTAATTTGCAATAATTTCAGCAGGAGCAACGCGGACAAGTGTATCTAATAATATCGAAAAAGCATTATCACCCTTAAAAGATTTTACAAAAAACTCACCCGTTGTAACGTCCGCCCATGCAAAAGCAATATTTTGTTTATCGACATAAACTGAACCCAAAAAATTATTATCTTTCTCGCTTATTAAATCAGTATTTGTAAGAGTGCCGGCTGTTACAACTTTAATAACGTCGCGTTGAACGAGTTCACGGCCTTTTGGTTCGTTTAACTGTTCGCAAATAGCAACCTTTTCCCCAAGAGAGACAAGTTTCGCAATATAATTATCCGCCGCATGAAAAGGAATACCACACATAGGCGCACGTTCTTCTAATCCACAGTCTTTACCAGTAAGAGTTAAATCTAAAAGTTCCGACGCTTTTACGGCATCATCAAAAAACATCTCGTAAAAGTCGCCGAGACGATAAAAAACAATGCAATCTTTATAATTTTCTTTAACTTCAATATAATGTCTCATCATTGGTGAAAGAGCCATAACACACCTCAAATTCTAAACGATTTCACCTATAAGCGAAATTCCACCCGCTTTCGTAATTTTTACATTTACAAATTCGCCTATAACGTCTTTTTCACAAGGAAAATAAGCCATTCTTCCGTAAGTATCTCTACCTAGATACATTTTCTTCTTATCGTCAAAATCTTCACACAAAATTTCTACCGTTTGACCAACGTATAATTTGGATTTATCTCGATTAATAGAATTTTGAAGATCTATAAGTTTCATTATCCTCTGCTTACCCACTTCTTCGGGGATTTGACCATCCATAATAGCAGCAGGCGTACCTTTGCGCCTTGAATAAATAAACGTGAACGCGCCTGCAAACTCAACTTCTTTCATTAGCGAATAAGTGTCTTCAAAATCCTTATCACTTTCAGTCGGAAACGCCACCATAATATCGGTAGTAATAGATATTTCAGGAATATATCT
>CASDPM010000068.1 GCA_949282465.1 uncultured Bacillota bacterium | reverse complement strand
AACGAAACTTTTTTACCCAAAGTTGGATGTACGAACGTGAGTTTTCTAGCGTGCAATAATTGCCCGTCTAACTTAAACTTTTGGTTTTTATAACCGTACTCTTTATCCCCAACAACTGGATGCCCAAGATATTTTGCATGAACTCTTATTTGGTGTGTTCTTCCCGTTTTTAATGAAAATTCACAAAGAGTAAATCCATCGTACCGTTTTATAACCTTATATTCAGTTATTGCAAGCCTACCAGAAGGTAAAACTGCCATTTTTGTACGCTCGTTAGGGTTTCTACCTATAAACGTTTCAATAACGCCCTTATCGCTTTTTAGGACCCCCTCTAACAATGCCACGTATATTCTCGAACAAGTTTTATCTTCAAGTTGTTTAGCAAGTGCCAAATGTGATTTATCGTTTTTAGCAACTACCAAAAGCCCAGAAGTATTTTTGTCGATTCTATGGACAATACCCGGTCTAATTACGCCGTTAATACCCGATAAAGAACTCAAATGATATAAAAGCGCGTTTACTAACGTCGAGCCGTTCGTTCCATTACCTGCGTGAACAGTCATCCCTTGCGGTTTATTTATTACTGCAATATCATCGTCCTGATACACAATATCTAGCGGAATATTTTCAGGTTCCAAATCGAGTTCAACGTTATCAGGAATAGAAAGAGTTAACTCGTCACCAAGTTTTATGATTTTATTACTTTTTGTCAACTTTCCGTCAATTAAAAGTAAGCCGTCATCACATAACTTTTTAACGTAAGAACGAGTTAATCCAGAATATTTCGCCAAAACAACGTCAGCACGAAGCCCCACGTCTTCTTCAGTTATTACAATCGTCTTTTTTTCCATGTTTTGACCTAAACACCGCGTCTTTATCAATAAATAAATAGTGAGCCACAAACATAATCACACCAACGGTGATAAAGACGTCTGCCATATTAAAAACGGGAAAATGATAAGAACCAAATACCCAACTGATAAAATCTACCACGTAATTATATGCAAGCCTATCAATAAAGTTACCGATCGTGCCGGCAAGAATAAAAGCCATTGCAATTTTAAGCCAACGATAATTTTTTCTACAAACGTATATATAAAAAATAAAGAAAAGAACAAGCGCAACGACTGTTAGCGCGGTGAAAAAATATTGTCCCCAACTAACACCCGACAAAAAACTGAACGCAGCGCCGGTATTTTCAGTATAATAAAAATAGAAAAAACCGTCTATAAAGGTAGTTTTTGTCCAGCCATGATTTTCGTATAAGTTTTTACAATAACTTTTAGTAATTTGGTCGATTAAAACAAAAACGACTAAAAGAATTATAGGCAAAACACCCCAAATTATAGATCTTCTATTAGTCCCAGTTCTTTGCATAAATCCCCCAAAACAAGTTCACCTGGATTTAACACTTCGTCCAAGTTAAAACCGTTATCTCCCGTAGCGGCAATGTAATCATCAATTTTTTCTTGTGGATTAAACACTTTGTTGCTACGTTTTTCAGGTATAACACCATCTAAAACACCCACGATATTTTCCACGTTTGAATTTATCACTTCGGAAATCTTATCGAATACCGTCTTTGCTTCTTTTGTGGCACCATAAAGCGGATATTTTTCCGAAACGTAATCAAAATACGTCTTCCATTTTTTAACGAAAACTCGTAGACTTTCTACAAGTAATTGGTGTCTTTGCTCGGCTTTTTTTTCGATTTCAACTGCTTTTTCTTTTGATTCAACTATAGCACCAGAAATAGAGTTGTCTCTATTTTTAAAATCGTTAAGTTCGGCGGAAAGTTTTTTGTTTTCAGCCATAAGTTCAACAATTCTATCTCGTTGTTCTTTCAGTTTACTTTCGTATTCGGTTTTATAAGCCGATAAAATTTCCAAAACTTCATCACGCTTATACTTTTTTTTGCCAAGTTCTTCCAAAACACGTCTCCGTTAAATATTTTCACCTGCATTTCTAATTTCCGCAAGCATTCTTCTCTTTAACTCATAAAGTTCGTCAGACAAGTCGACCTTATAAACATGAGGACTGTCTAAACGCTTATACTCATCCCAAAAAGTATCTAGTTCCTTTTTCGCATATTCCTTAATTTGCTTTAATGTCGGCATCTCATAAACGAGTTTTCCGTCAACGATAACGTCTATTTGCAAACTCTTTAATTCGTAATCAGTAAAGATTATTTTTTTCCACCTTTCAGTAGGATGCACTAAAATCAAAGGTTTTTCAGTATCTATTGAATCATGATTTCTCAAATAAATGCAGTCAGCTTCTGCCTTACCCGTCTTTTTATCGTAAATTCTATAAATATTTTTAAACCCTGGGTTTGTAATCTTTTCTACGTTTTCAGAAATTTTAATCTTTGGAATTTCTTTACCGTCTTCATTAATAATCGCCGAAAGTTTATAAACACCACCGAGCGCAGGCATATCTGAACTAGTTATAAGTCTTGTTCCAACACCCCAAGAATTGATTTTTGCGCCTTGGTGTTTTAACGAATCAATCGATTTTTCATCCAAATCACCCGACGCACAAATAATAGTGTCAGGATAACCTGCATCGTCTAGCATTTGACGCGCCTTTTTACTTAAATATGCAAGGTCGCCCGAATCAAGTCTTATCCCCTTAGGCTTATGACCTTTACTCTTCAAGATATCAAAAACTTTTATAGCATTAGGAACACCGCTCTTTAACGTATCGTAAGTATCAACTAATAACAATGCATTATCAGGATATACTTCGGCGTATTTTTGGAAAGCGGTATATTCATCCTTAAAATTCATTACCCAACTGTGAGCGTGGGTACCCGAAACGGGAATATCAAACATTTTACCCGCAAGAACGTTAGACGTTGAATCACAACCACCAATAACGGCAGCCCTTGCCCCGTAAATGCCCGCATCAGGCGCTTGCGCACGCCTCAAACCGAATTCCATAATAACGTCGTCTTTTGCCGCATAACGTATTTTTGCCGCCTTGGACGCTATAAGCGTTTGATGGTTCATAATATTAAGAACGGCGGTTTCTATCAGTTGCGCCTGCATAACGGGCGCTTTCACCGTCATTATAGGTTCACCCGGAAAAACTACCGTTCCTTCTGGAACGGCGTAAACACTACCCGTAAACCTAAAATCCGCCAAGTATGACAGGAACTTTTCTTCAAAAATATTAAGGCTTCTTAAATAATTAATCTCTTCTTCGCCGAAATTCAAGTTTAGAATATAATTGACAACCTGTTCTAGTCCACAAGCCACAGAATACGTTATCATTCCGTTTTGTCTAAAAAAAACGTCGAAAACAGCAATCTCTTCTTTTCTTCCTTCTTTAAGATAGCCGTTCATCATTGTAAGTTGATAAAAGTCTGTAAGTAACGTTAAATTTCTTTCGTTCATTTTTGTCCTTCTTATTTGAAAGATTTTATTTCAGGCACTATGGGTTCTTCGGATTTTTCCATTTCTTCCTTTTCTGCCTTTCTTTGTTTATAATCTTTATAATCGGAAGATTCGTTTATTGCAATGTTTTCAGTTTTGTTGCCAGCAACGATAAGACTAAACAAAGCGAAAACAACGAAAACCACAACAAAAATAATAATAGATATCCACCATTCAAGATATTGAATAGTAATATATAGTCCAACAAGAGCGAGCAATATTGCACTTAAAAAGAAAAACCACGGTGATTTTTTTGCAATCGCAAATGTAAATGCCATCACGCCAAACCCAACGCACAAAACCATCAAGAAATTAAGTATTGGATGCGTCCACACATTTAAAGGTAGAGCCCAGTCACAAATCATAAAAGCCAAAGCACCGAGCACGATAAAAAGTGAAACGCAAAGAGCAATCATACTGCCTTTTGATCTTTTCATAACAATTCTCCATTTTAAATAAAATATTTTTATAAAGTATATCACATTAACAAGGTTTTGTAAATATTTTTTTTAATCAAGAACGCCTTAAAAAATATTTTTTACAAAAAAAGTCGTAAACCGCCAAATGTTTACGACTTTTAATTTTGTTATATTTCGGTATCTATTGATTTTACCATTTCAACTAAAACGTTTG
>CASDPM010000067.1 GCA_949282465.1 uncultured Bacillota bacterium | reverse complement strand
CTTTAACAACGTTAGTATTTTTGCTTTCTATCGGCAATGCGCCGTCAAATACAATTCCTTCTTTATACGCCGAGTTCTTATGACTCTTGTCAAAACGAGTACGGTGTTTACGAATTTGCCCTTCGAGTTTTGGCAAAACATAGTCTAGGTTATCGTAAAAGTTATCACTCGACGCCGTTGCTCGCACAAATTTGCCTGTATATTCAAGCATAACTTCCGTAGTAAGGGAAGACGCTTCTTTCTTAAAGCATACTTTTGCGAGCGTATCCGAACTGTCGAAATACTTGTCGAGTTTAGCGAGTTTTTGCTCGGTTACTTGGCGCAAATGGTCTGTAACGTTGTAATTTCTGCCTATAATTTCAATTTTCATAATTTTTCCTCCTATGTAATATTACGAATTATATAAGATAAAATCCTTTTATTTCGCAAAATTTATAATAAAGAAAATTTATTAAAAGACTTACAAACTACCGTCAAAATAAACAAGTTCATTAAGTAATCTATAATAATATATCGGAAGCGCTGACCAGCCGTGACAAAGACTGCCCGATTCGTTCATATCAAATGCACCCTTTTCCGTTTCCCAAAAGGTAGTTGCGCCCTTTTTAAGCATTGTAGAATACTTTTTATCTATATCGTTTATAATAAAATCTTTATACTTAAAACCATTGATTTTAAGTAGTGCTTCGTACAGCCAAGTATTCATTGAAAGCGTGATCGGAACTAAATTCTTTCCACTAACAACCCTGTCAGCAAGTTTCTCGTCACCAAGCCCTATAAGCATTGCAAGGCTGTTTCCTAAAACTGTGTAGAACGGCTGGCCTTCGGTAGTTGCTTTATACATACCAACATTTTCATCATAAAAAATTGCATGTATAGTTTGTCGCATCTTGTTTAGGTCAAAAGAAAATTCCACGCCCCTCATTTCGCATAAAATCTTAAAATGTTTTACGGAATATAAGAACATACAGTTAAGAATTAAATCGTAAGCATTGTATTTTTCTGGTGCTTCGGATGGCGATCTAGGAATAAAACCTGAACTACCGGGCGACCATTCATAAAAATTCCAATATGGGTATTCCAGCCTATCAATTAGTCCGTTTTGTTCTATTCTACCTTTAAAATTATTGATTATTGCAAACGCAGTATCAAACGTTTGATCTAAAATCGTACTGTCACCACTTTCCCTTATGTATTCAAATAACTGTATAGGATAGCACAAACTAAAAAACGGTATCGGAAAATCCAATCCAGACGGGAAACACAAAGTTAAAAGGTTATCTTTCCTAAGTCCCTTGGACATAAGCACAAGGTCGGCACGGGCAAACTTATAGTCGCCAAACGCATAATACGAACAAAGCATTTCATTTCTAGCGTCCATATTATATAACGCCTGTTCTCGCCATGGGCAATCTTCAAAATGTTCGTGCATACAAAGATGCAAAGTTCTTACTGCTGTTTTATAAATCTCATTACGAAGTTCCGACTTAAAGTTAAACGGCAAAACGTTAACGGGGTAATCAGTTGGCAGTATACCGATATAATTTATTTTAATAGGCTTATCGTAAAATACTTGCAAGTACCTGCCTGCCAAACGCCTAAAATAATTCACGTACGTGTTTTTGCCCGTCTTTGCAACGTATTCTACGCTGTGGTCCATCCCACCATTGGACTTGTTTAAATATCTAACTTGCCCGTCGAACAAATATTCACCGTAAGCAACCGTTAACGCTTGTTCTATAGGGCTTTCAAAATCTAGATCGATAAACCCAACCGTTTCTTTTCCCAAATCAATAAGGTAACTATCACCCAGATCTTTAACGACCGTCTTAACCCTTTCCCCAAGAACAAGTTTTTCATTGGGGCGTGCGTGGAAGTTATAGCTTTTGTCAACTTCTACGGCATTAGCAAAAACGTTGGACGACGTTTTGTTTCCGTAAAACTTAAAACTTTGCCCTAACTGAACAGAAATGGTTTTGTTGTAACCATTTTCATACAAATCACAAATACGGCACAGAGTATTTTCACTACTAAACGCAATTATATCTTCGCCGTTAGTAATCTCAAAAATCACTCCCCCGCCGTCTTTAATATACGTTTGCGTTTGTATTCCGTAACTCCACACCAAAACGGAAATCTCGCTTTCATTACTTAAAAAGTCGCTTATATCAACTTGATCGTAAATTTTGTAATCAGGATAATCGGCATATTGACCAAAACAAGCAATTTTACCATCAATGCAAACGTTATAGTTGCTATCTGATGCGATTTTTAATATGGTTTTTTCGCCCTTATTTACCTTAACACGAAAAGCAAATTCAACGTATTCGTCAATATTATCAGCAGTATTTTGCCAAATCCATCTAGCCTTTTTAAACACAACCATTTTTTACTCCTTAATAACTACAAAATCTCCGTCAACAGCATCTAATTTAACGCAAGAATTTTTCTTTAAGTTACCGCGCAAAATTTCTTCGCTAAGTTTATCTTCAACGTAACGCTGAATAACTCTCTTTAACGGTCTTGCGCCGTAATCGTCGTCATAGCCTTTTTCGATTATCAAATCCATTGCTTGCGGAGTAATTTCAAGTTTTACTTCAAGCACGGCAAGGCGCTTGCGAAGACTTGCAAGTAAAAGTTCTGCGATTCTAGCGGTTTCATCTCTACCAAGTTTATGGAATATTATAATATCGTCTATACGGTTTAAGAATTCGGGACGGAATTTTTCTTTCAAAGCGTCCTGATACTTATCACACATTTTATCATATTCAGCCTTAGCGGAATTACCTGCAAAACCGAGAGTATTTGTGCGCTTAACTTCGGTTGCACCGACGTTAGACGTCATAATAATTATACAGTTCTTAAAACTTACAACCCTGCCCTTACTGTCGGTAAGTCTTCCATCGTCGAGAATTTGCAACATGATATTGAAAACGTCGGGATGAGCCTTTTCGATTTCGTCAAACAAAACTACCGAATATGGTTTTCTTCTAACCCTTTCGGTAAGTTGACCTGCCTCGTCAAAGCCAACGTATCCGGGAGGCGCACCTATCAACTTAGATACCGAGTGCTTTTCCATATACTCACTCATATCAATTCTTATAAGCGCGTTTTCATCACCGAAAACAGTTTCCGCAAGCGCTTTCGAAAGTTCGGTTTTACCCACGCCCGTAGGCCCAACGAAAATAAACGAGCCGACGGGACGGTTAGGATCAGCAAGCCCTGCACGAGAACGACGTATAGCGTCGGAAACGGCTGAAACGGCGTCTTCCTGACCGATAACACGTTGATGCAACACGTTTTCAAGGTCTAGTAGTCTTTGCGCTTCGGTTTCGGTAAGTTTAACTACGGGAACACCCGTCCAGTTGCTTACAACCTTTGCAATATCGTCGGGGGTAAGTTTTAATTTTTCTCTATCACCTGCAAGTTTGCTTGCTTTACTTCTTATCTCGTCAAGTTCCTTTTGAACTTGTTCAATTTCCTTATTGATTTTTATAGCGCGTTCCAAATCGTCACGGCGTTTTGCCTCGTTCTTTTGCGCCATAAGACGAGCGAGTTCGGCTTCTTTTTGCTTTGCTTCCACGGGGGAATTATAACTATCTAACCTTACCCTTGACGCCGCTTCGTCTATTAAGTCAATGGCTTTATCGGGCAAAAATCTATCGGTAATATATCTATCGGAAAGTGAAACTGCGGCAATAATCGCTTCGTCGGGAATACTTACCCCGTGATGAGATTCGTATTTGTCACGAAGTCCTTTCAAGATTT
>CASDPM010000066.1 GCA_949282465.1 uncultured Bacillota bacterium | reverse complement strand
CCCATTGGAAAAGTCCGGGTTTTGTATTACCTGTATAAGGAACGAACGGAGCATCAACACCTTCACCCTTCAAATCTTCGATAAGCCAAACGAAATCGTCCCAGTTTTGGGGAATTTGGCTTTGAGAAATTAAATCTTGATTATAGTAATACGCTGACTGCGAACCAACGGCAAGAAGAATAGGAATAGCAACTATTTCACCCTTTATGTTTTTGATAGATTGATCTTCCCAAACGTAGTCGTAGAACATATCTTTCCAATGCACACTACCAGGTTCACCCTTTGCAACATACGGATTAGGTCTTTCAAGATAATCGTCAAGAACTACGTAATAATCAAGATCTTGGAACATATTAAGCGAAGTAAAACCTATAATAGGACAGTTGTTGGTATTGATTTGAGTATTATACCAAGACATTGTTTTATCAAGGTTATCGCCTGTCGACCTACCATAATCGGTTGCCCATTCGATAGATACGCCTTTTTCGTCCATATAATCATTCATTATGTGTTTACTTGCCTGAATAACTTCGGGGTTATCAGCCGTAACCGTAGTATTTGCAGTTGGCATAAGCGAACCAAAGTCAATAATAGTTTTGCCCGAGCCACCGCCACCACAACCGGTAAGCAATCCTGTAAGGCCAATAGCGCAAGCCATGGCAAGTACGAAAATTCTCTTAAAAAATCCTTTCTTCATAAAAAAATCCTCCAAAAATTTACGTGTAATAATTAAAACTGTATTAGTTTAAGTCCCTGATTTGTTGTGGCGTTCTCCCAAATTTACGTTTGAAGGCCTTATAAAAATACGTTGGATCGTTAAATCCACACTCGTTGGATATGTTCTTGTATAAATGCGTGGTATTTTTTACCATTTGCATTGCTTTGTCAAGTCGGTAATTAAGTATATAATCACTTGGCGACATACCCGTATTACGCTTAAATAACTTGTATAAACTTGTACGATGAAAACCGAATTGATTCGACAAACTTTCTATCGTAATAGGTTGACGATAGTTAAACGCTATATATTCACTAACTTGTTTCCAAGTGTTTTCGTCAATACTGACCGATTCTCTTACCTTTTCAGTCTTCTGCATAAGTAATGATAAAATCAAATACAAATGCCCAAGATTATATAAATATACTTTCTCATCAACTTCATCAAAATTGACAATATTTCTCATATACTTATATAAAATATCGTATTCTTGTTTATTGCTATGATAAACGAAATTATCATCACGATAAAAGCCCAAATCTTCCATCAATTGTTTTGCGTTAACACCCCTAAAACCTATCCAGTAAAATTCATATGGATCGGATTTGTTTGCTTCGTAATAAGTATCTTCATCAGGAATAACCAAAAAACAATCGCCTTTTTTCAAATGAAAGGTCTTATTCCTAATTTTATAAAGCCCTTGCCCCGAAACAAGAAAATGCAACATAAAACAATCGCGCTTAAACGGTCCGAAACTCTGATCAGCCGAACACTTTTCATAGCCAAATTGATAAATTGCCAAATCGTGTTGATTTTTCGCTCTTGATTGATATACATCCATAAAAATTCACCTATAACTAATGATAAAATACACATTATAATTGTTCGTATATTTATTAAAAGCACATATAATATTTTATCAATTAAAAATTTGCCGGTCAATGGCGTCATGTTTCCAAAAAGTGTACTTATGTTGATTGTTTGTAAACTTCAAAACAAAAAAACAAAGGAAATGCAACCACAAACCACTTTTTATGTACGTATATATAGCGCCTACCATTAAAGTAGGCGCTCAAATTGTTAATTCAACCACCAAATCGCATAGAGTACGACGTTAGAACCGTCCACTTGAACCGAAGTGATTTTTTCACCTTCATGGTTAAACCACCCAACAAATCTATACCCTTCCTTGGTGGGGTTTTTAAGTTGAACAACATCCCCCTCACACGCAATGGTTTGATTTTCGATAGAATTCACACCACCATCAAGAATATAAGTTATTCTTGAAAGTTTTAACCATTTTGCGCAAAGTGTTACGTTACTGTCCGCATAATCGCTAGCATTTACCTTTTCGCCTTCGAGGGAATTTAAGTACCAACCGTCAAACTTATAGCCGTCTTTTACGGGATTTTCTATATTATCTCCGTAAATAGTTCCACCGTTTAACTGATAGTTTGCCTTTACCATGCCAGCGCCGTTAAATTCACCGTTAAACGCAATATTCTTAAACCCAACCGAATTCCAATTAAAACCAAAATAATAGAGCCTTACCAAAACTTCTTCGGCGTTATTTACGTAAGAAGATAAATCCGCGCCTACTGAAACGTTATCCCCTATATTGTCTGCATTAGAATATTCTTTTACTTTGGTATACGTTGCGCCACCATCTATACTAATCAAAACTCTCAAAGCGTATTCAGAATCGCCTTCCTTAAAGTTATGCGTAGACGAGTCAATAGTAAACTGTTCACCACCATAATCAACGTTTCGCTGTGCAAAAGTGTAAGTTTGCGGAATTGCGGTAATCTTCATAATTCCCGAGAAATTGAGCGACTTAAACGTTCTACCTTCCCCACTTTCAAACTTAAATTCAACCATTGACCTAGAATTCGAGTTATCGTATATATCGCCCGTGCCTAGTATTTGTTCAGCTTGAGGAATACAAGCGTCGTGTGATGTAAAATACAAACTGTCTACTATATCGTCATTAACTTTTGAACCGTCGGTAAAGTCAACCGAGTAATTCATTTGGTCAGTACCCATTCCGTAAACCGTTTGTATCGTACCGCCATTCATATCAAGCGCTGAAATATAAGTATTACTATCACCTGAAAGAATTATTCTTACGTATAAATCCTTTGCATCTAAAACGTATCTATCAATATCAACCTTTCTACCCATAACGGTTATTGTAGAATCGTTATAGAAAGCGTTTCGGAAATTTACGCCGTCGGTTGACACGTCGATAGCATAGATACCACCGTCGGCAATCTTACCAAGCGCAAGATGCGACATGGTTTGGAAACGGTTAAATTCGCCTGCCGTCATTTTATAAGTAACGTAACCCGTGCCGTTTGTAACCAAACCTTTCGTAGTACGAATTTCTACGTTGTTATATGCATAAACGTTACGTAACCACTTATTATTCGTAGCACTATAAGCGGCATAATTTTCGTAAATACTTTGACCACTATAAGTATTACCAACAACTGTTTCTTGTGTTGTGGGTAATTGCACTTCTTTAAGGTTAGCATCCAAAGTAAACTGGTTTACCGCACCAAAATATCTACCTTGACCAACTTTAAGATTAAACTCACTTGCATAAGTATCAATTGCAGGAGCATAATAAGCAAAATCTATATCTCCGTCTGCACGGAAAATAATTTGAGCAAATACTCCAAGTCCACCATATTCTTCATCTTGCGTGTTTATCATGAACTGATAAACGGGATTACCGTTATCACCAAAGTTTACTTTCTTGACAATATTACCACCGTCTGAACTGTGTCCACACATTGACATAATAATATTCTCATGTTTTGAAAGTAACGTGTTCCACAATCTTTCCGACGAATCATAAGTCGACGTACCACTCTTAAAATAAGCGTGAGTAGCAACTATAACCTTACAATCGGAATTGTCAGAAACAACTTGGTTAGCCCACTCAATCATTGCTTCCGAAGGATGCAAGCCTAAAACAAGAACCATGTATTTTTGACCGTTACCATTAAAATAGTAATAGGAATTTTCCACATCTTCGTACATTGCTCCGCCAAAATAATGCGTGCCATCAAGTTCAGAAACAGGTGTGGTTTTTGACACTTGATAAGGCATCCACCTTGAAATAGGGAAAACTTCATTAAAAGTTTTGCCTATACGATAACTAGTCGCCATATCTTCGTAGTCGTGATTTCCCATAATCATTGCAACGGGAATTTTTGCATTTTCAAGAATTTGAACCCATTCTCCAACAATCCTTTGTTGTTGCCAAAAATATTTTGAACTTTCGCTTTCGCCCCTATTTCGTCCGTTTGGATCGTCAGAATTATAACCGCCAATAAAACTACAAAAATCCACAACGTCCATAACGTCGCCAAGATTGATAAACATTTTTAGGTTCATTGCATCTTTATTTTTTGCAATATAATCGTAACTTGCTTCCACGTATTTAGGATTGTCACCAAGTGCTATTTGTTGATCCCCCATTGCAATTATGGAAAAGTCACCTGCCGTAGAATCAACGGTTAAATCGGTTGTAGTCGTAGCGATATATCTTCCACTAACTTTATCACCCGATTTCGCAATAGCGTTATTTGTGCCAAAAAAACCTAATATTCCGAGAGAAACACATATTACTAAAACAATAGAAAAAATCGAAGTAACTAATTTCTTTTTAGCATTCATTTTTTAATTCCTCCCGTATTTCTTTTTTAATACAAGCGCTACACCTGCAATCAACACTACAATAGCAACGATAATTCCCGTATCGAAACTACCGCCACAACCACCACCTTGAGCGTTTTGTTGCCATTTAGCGTACAGGGTTAAATTCCCATTTGTAGACGCCGTTATTTCCGTTATAGCACTATTAAATTCTTGATCTAAATACCACCCCATAAAGGTGTAACCATCTTTCGTTGCGTTAGCAAAAGTAATGGTATCTCCGTATAAATATTTATCGGGATTGCCACTTGCATTTGTTCCACCGTTAAGCACGTAAGTTATTGTTCCAAAATATTCAATATCAGGTAAGGTATTCGAAATCCACTTTGCATACAAGTCGATATCGCCCGTTCTGCCTATTGATATTTCGGTAATAAGATTTGTATAATCGCTATCAGTATACCAACCAGCAAAAGTAAATCCGTCCTTGGTCGGTTCCGCGAAGATAATAGCACTATTAGAGTTATAGATAATAGGATTTCCTTGCGCGTTTACACCACCGTCTAAATGATACGTTATCTTTCCGTCGGCTTCTACTGCTTTTACGTAAAGCGTCATGTCGGTCATAATATTTTCAGTTAAATCAAGAGCCGTAGTATATGACGCATCAGTATAAACAACGTTCTCGGTAACAACGTAACCGTCTTTTGCGCTAATTAAGTTCATAACAAAAGGCTTACCATTTAATTGATCGAAATAAACGTCGGTATAAAAACCACCGTAATTTATAGAGAGTTCAACAGTTTCATAGGTAAACTTTATATCAAAATCTCTAAGCAACGTCCAGTTAGTAGAATTTGAGCCAAGTTCGATTTTCAAGAAGAAAGTTTGTTTTCCGAAAACGTATTCGGTAAGATTTTGAACAACCGTTACGTAGTTTTCACCCTGTCGATTAAATTCACTCTTGTAAATAAGATCATAATCAACATTATCGTAACTCAAATAGTAATCAACCTTTTCAACGTCGCCAAGCAAATAGTTATCGAAAAGTTTTGCGCAAGTCGATAACGTTGCCGATTCAAAATATTTTCCGTCAGGCGCCTGGAACTTATAAGTGATATAACCTTGTCCGCCGTTTATACCTAACTCGTGGCGATCATCATCAGTTATATACAAGTTCGCAAAATCATAAAGACTATTTTTCCACTTGTTGCCATATTTTACGTTGTCTTTATAATTATTATAGAAATCACCATAAATAGTCGCTCTTTCATTAAATGTTGCAATAATAACAGCGTTCTTATCAATATTTCTCAACGTGTAATTCGTTCCGTTTGTCAAGAAAACGTCAACCCCGTCAATGCTTAGCGAATAAATTAACGAGTCGCTATTTGCAGTAAGCGCAAAATTAACGTTAGTACAAGCATCAACTTTTTTTATTCCTGCTTGAGTTTCATTTTCATCAACGAAAAGCACACCACTTCCCGTACCTTCTATACGAAGGTCAAGGTCATAAGTTGCCTGTTCCCATTTAGCGTATAAACGGTGAACTGCAATAATTGAACTATCTATCGTAGTTATGGGATCACCCGTAAATTCAGGGTTATCATACCACCCCTTAAATTCCTTAAACCTTTGTACAGGATTTATCAAAGTAATTATTCCATCGCTGGTCGTAAAAGTTTCGGGGTTTTGTTCACCAACGTAACTACCACCGTCAAGGCTATATATAATTCGTCCTACATTTGCCGAATATTCACTATAATTGCCACTAAATCTTACCGAGAAAATTTCACAAAGAAGCGCTTGTAAAATACAACTCCCACTAGGATGTTTCATTTCCACCTTAACGTAAAGCGTACCTGACGATTCGGCAACGGCTTTCAAATCAACGTCTAAAAGTTGACAAGGAAGTTGTTCAACGCCTTTCGTCCACAAAAGATTATTGTTGTAAGGATTGCCACTTAAATCGTCAACAACGTTAAAGAATTCCGTAAAACTTGATCCGTCGTAACTCGTGCTAACGATAACATTTGCGCCCGAAAGAAGTTTAAATAAAAGTTGCATTCTCACGTTGTTAAACGATTTATCCGAAGGTGCATCTAACTTAAAAGTTATATACCCGTCGCCTGCGTTTACCGTTCCATCCCATCCAGCAGAAGGTATTAAGGCAAACGTAGCGTTGCCGTCATAAACACCCGAAGAATCAGAAACGTTAATGTAATTTGCCGTTAACGCCGTTCCTTTATCATTACCAAATTCGTTTGAAAAGGAAAAAACGTTAGCAACAACAGACGCCTGTGTAGCGTTAAACTCAACGTTTTGCAAGCAAATAGGCAATTCATGAAGATTTACACTCATTGTTTCAGGACAAACCATTTCAAGTTTCACGTATAAAACGCCATAATTTTTTGCCACAGAACTAAAATCCACCGAAATGGTTTTTGCCGTTTGTGATGATGGCATTTCTACGTTTTCATAAAGACTATATGCTTTTGTAAAGTTTATTCCGTCGTATGCAATATAAATGTTCAAGTCTACGTTACCATATTTAAAACTTTCATTATTTGAGCCAAATTTTAATTCCAAATTAAGCATTAATGAATTAAACACGTAAGTATCAGTTGCGCTAATTTTATAAGTAACGTAACCCGTCGATATATTTACGGGATCGCCCCAAGAAGTTGAAGGAATAAGTCCAAAAGCAGTGTTTCCAGAATAAGCATCTTTTTCAACGCCATTATAATCCACTACGCCGTCAAAAGTAGTTATCGCACCAGCATTACCCCAGTTATTTGTAAGAGTAACCGACGGAATTTTGCTTTGATCAGCCGTAATGCCTACACTATACAACCTTGAACCAATTTGACCGAGTGGCAAAAGTTTATTATTATCGCTGTCAACTGTTAAAGAAGTCTCAGTTAATTCGTCATAATTAGGCGAGCAAACTTTAATTCTAACGTAAAGTTCGGACGACCCCGTGATTTTATCAGATAAATCAAGGCTTAATTCATAACGTTTATCAGCCTCGTGTATACCTGCACCTTTGGGCTCAGTTTCACCAACGGCAACTGCGGTTTCATCAGCATATAACGAATAAATATCCGTGTAAGAAACGTTATCGTAACTTATTGCAACTACGGTATCGGTCTTTTCAACTTGCAAAACAATTTGATTATGACCGAACGCAACGTCTAAGTCAATTTTGAGCGAAGAAATCGCATAACCGTTTACTGCTTTAAGTTTATAAGTAACGTAAGCGTTAGAGAGTATTTTAACCTTATCTGCCCACTTTTCCGCAGGAACTAAACCGTATGTAAGATGCCCGTTAGTATCGGTAACTAAATTATTGTATTCGTAAACGTTATTTGACGCAGCCGTTAAACCAGCCGTAGTAAAGTCCGAAGAAATTACTATTGACGACACTTTTTCTTGCTCTGCGGTTATACTTACCGAATACATACCAAGTCCGACTTGACTAAGTGGGATTCCCGTCCACGTATCAACGCAGCATTCATCTACCGTAAAATGTTGAATATCAAATTTAACGTATAAATCTACCGTATTTATAAGATAATCAGACAAATCAATTGACGGCGTATATTTGTTATTAAAATAATCCTGCGCTTTTTCAACTGCTTTTTCTTTTTCATGAAGGTTATAAACTGACGTCCAAGTTTCATTATCAGTACTTACGTAAACGATAAGGTTTGCGCCAAGAACGTTGTCTGAAGTGCCCTGCCTTTCCGCATTATACCAATAAGCGCCACCACCGTGACCGCTACCAACGGTAAACGTTAAGGTTGATGAACTTAAAACGTAGCCGTCGTCAGAAGAAAGTTTATAGACTAATTCAGCATCACCACCTGAAACGCTAGCGTCCCACGTACTGCCAGGCACAGCACCATGCACCACGTTTGCATCGTAAACGAGATTGCTTTGTGAATACGCCTTACTTTCAGAACTACTTCTTATAGCCGTAAAATCGTCCGAAACTGTTAATGCTTCGCCAACCGCATAACTGTTATAAGGCAAAACTAATCCTATCGCACATAAAAAGCATATTAAACACGCTATCGCAAGCGATATAATACTTTTTTTTGTTTTTTGCATAGAACTCTCCTTTTATCTATTTTTATTAGCAAATAACTTCTTTCCAAAAACACAAGCAAGACAAACGATAGAAGTTAATAAAACAACTGTTAAATCTGAATTTATATTAGATGAGCAACCTTCCGAAGAAGTTGATTTATCAGTCCATACTGCATATAAAACAAGGTCTTTTGAAAGTTCACTACCTTGAACTTTGGTATACTTAGTACCTTGCTCGTCATACCAACCGACAAACGTCTTTCCTTGTTTAGTTGGTGCCACCAAGTTTAAGAACGAGTCTTCGTTTATAATAGAAACGTTATATTCGGAATTTACACCACCATCAAGAACGTAAGTTATATAATAGCCCCTAGCCCATTTTGCATAGAAAGTGTAATTTCCGTTTTTATAATCGTCAGGGTTAATTTTCTTACCAGAAAAATCCGACGTTAAATACCAACCCTTAAATTCGTGCCCACTCTTTTTAGGAATTGAATCCGTTTTTTTCTCAAAATAACCGCCGTTAAGTTCAAACGTTCTTGTATACTCAACTTTGTTGCTTACTTTAATTTCTTTATTGAGTTCACCCGAAAGATTAAGGTTATATAACCCTGCATGCGCTCTTTGCGGACCTGCACCGAAATAATCAATCTTTAAGATAAACGAATTAACTCTTTCGCCGTCTAAAAGTTCGTCGATAATAGTATCGTCAAGTACGGCTAAATTTACCCAAAAATCATTTGTTGGCTTACTTGCACTTACGCCACAATCTTCTTCACTATAATTCTTTATAGGAATATAAGTTTTTCCATCATCTATACTTATTGAAATAGTTAGAATACTATCTAAACCTTCTTTTTGTGAGAAGTTATACACCCCTTCGGCCTGCGAGAGAAGATATTGCGCGCGGAATATAAAGTCAACGTTAAACTCTTTAAAGTATCTACTCGAATCGCCAGAGTCAAATCTATAAGTTACGTTTGATTTATAAGACATTCTACCAGGTCCACCTGAACCTAAAATATTACCAGAAAGACAAGCGTAATAATTCGAATAACCGCCTTCCATATCCCAGTCTTCATACAACCCAGGATCTACATTGTTTGCAAAACTATAATTAAGCAAGAAAGACTTATCTGTAAACACAGTTTTAACCGACGTTCCGTCTAACATCAATTTATTGATCGTTGCATTTCTTGCTAGAACTTTTACGTAAAGATATTCTGCACCAGCAATAAATCTATCAACGTTAAATTCACGATTGAATTCACCCGTTTCGGCATTGTTATATAGTGCGGTAATATAGTTTTCGCCATCGAGAGAAACGTCTATTTGATAAGCGCCATCTATGGCGTTAAAAGTACCAAGTGCCTTAACCGACAACCTATTAAAACGTTTATATTCACCCGCATAAAGTTTATGAATAACGTAACTTGAACCTTCGGTTTTGGAAGTAAAACCACTTTCTGTAAACATTGCGTTATTGTAGGCATATACACCGTCAACCACGTTTACTTTATCTTCAGGATCTTCCGTATCATGTCCAAGATATACGTAAGTTTGTTTTACTGCATTCGTAAATAAATCTTTATCGACAAGTACTTCTTTATCTTGTTGCTCTTCGGTTACGGAAACTTTTTCGGGATTAAGCGAGAACGTGAATTGATTTTCGTTCATAAAATATCCCTTGCCGTCGTTATTAGCGTTAGCATACGGCGAATAATAAACTAAATCGACCGTTCCATCAGTACGGAAAATAAGTTGAGCAAACGTACCTGCGCCACCAAATTCTTCTACTTGCGGATTTATCATAAGTTGAGTTACGGCATTACCATTTTCACCAAAATCCACTCTACGAAGAATCGAACCGTCGTCAGTACAGTCGTGACCGTTTACAAGCATAAAAATATTTTCGTGCTTTTTAACAAATTCATCCCAAATAACCTGTCCGTCAGGACGTAAGTCTTCGGTCGAACCGTCCATATAAGCGTGCGTTGATACTATTACCTTGTGATCGGGATTATTCTCAACTACTTGGTTAGCCCAGTTTAAGATTTCAGTCGTAGGATAACAACCGATAACCACTACCATATATTTTTGATTATTTGCCTCAAATTCGTAACAAGCGGCTTCAATATCGTTATAAAGCGATCCTTTATAACCGTTTGCAACCGTACCAAATTTCTCAATTGAAAAATCGGCAATAAAATTATCCTTAATACGATAACTTTCAGCCATATCACCGTAATCGTGATTGCCCATTGTAAACGCTGACGGAATACCTGCATCAAGAAGTTTTTGCGCTTGTGTTAGCGCAAACTTTTGTTGCATTTTCCAGTTACCAAGTCTTCCTGGATGCATGTTTATATAATAACGATAATCCGTTACACCGTTATTAGTTACAGTATTTCCACCTAGTTCTCGCCAAGAGATAAACTTGGTATCGTCAACGATATCGCCTACGTTAATAAACATTTTAAGGTTCATTGCGTCTTTATTAGACACTATATAATCGTATGAAGATGCAACCATTGCACTATAATATTCAACTGCCGTTTGCTGGTCGCCCATTACTACGATAGAGAAATCACCGTCTTCAATACTATCACCACCGACAGGAACGTTGTTAGCCGAAGTGGAAACGTATTTTCCCGACCACTTCTCTTGGTTAGCAGAACCTATACTTCCACCGTTTCTCAAAACATCAGATTCGGTAATACCGAAAATTTCATAAATGGTAGCAACACCTTCATCAGTTAATTTTTCTTTATAATCAAACCCTATTTGAGAAAAATATTTCATATCCGCATTATTTTCGGCATATTTAATAAAATCCATTTCGGGATTATTACCCGTATAAGTCGATAAAAAGGTTTGATATTCCGCTTTAATTTCATCTATCGTTGCCGCTTTTGCGGTTTTTAAGCCGTTAAACGAAAAGGCACAAAGTAATGACAAGATAAACGTGATTGCAAGAACACAAATTGCAACGATTTTTTTCTTAATTGATAAAATTTTCATCACGCTTACTCCTTATTTGTTTTTTAAATATTTTTTTGTCGTAACAACAACACCAAGTGAAATAATTACTAAACCTATAATCCAAGCAGTATCAAGGCTACCGTTACATCCACCGTTATCCTTTGGCATATCAACGGTTATTCCTAGCGGAATATCTGGCGTCCATTTTGCATATAAGGTCAGGTTACCTGTTTGACCTTTTGCTATTTCTGTTATAGGCGTATTAAAATCTTCATCAGTAAACCAACCGACAAATACAAAACCTTCTCTTGTAGGTTCACCAAGTGCTACACCCTTAGACGAAAAATAACTTTCGGGTTGAACGTCACACGTTCCACCGTTTAATACGTAGGTTAGCGTATAACAACCCCATTGCCCCTTAATATAGAGCGTAGTATCTTCAAATATACGAGTGGTAGATTCTAAAACGTCGTTTTGAGAAAATTTATTCGACGTATAAACTAAATCGTCTTCACGAACAAAACTTTCGGGTAGAACAAGATTTGCCGAGTCAAACGTCTCACCCCTATAATGTTCAATGGTGGTTGTATAACCGTCACCAAAATCAACGGTAAGGTCTAACTTTTCAAACTCAACGTCCATAGTCATTTCTTTAATACACGTCCAGTCTTTATTCGCCGACGAACAACCTATAACGACTTTTAAGTAGAAGGCTGTTTTACCAAACACGTAATTACCCAAATCAAGCGAAGTTGTTACGCCTTTACTTACCGTAGAGATAAGCGAAGAATGAATTAACGTATAGTCGTAATTATTAAAACTTATATAGTAATCTATTTTTTCGCCAGCACCTTTGCTGTTATAGTCAAAACACCTTGCAATACTTGAAAAGTTTGCGCCACTAAAATTTCTTCCGTTAGGAGCAACGTATTTATAAATAAGATAGCCTTCACTACTTGCTGTTGCAGGGGCAATACACTTAGCGTTAGCAACACCGAAAACGTCTTGTGCTACGACGGTTACAAGTGATAAATTATCAAAAGCGTAAACGTTTTGTTGCCATTCGTACGCCGTGGTATAATCGCTAAAATTAAAGTCCGTATCGTCGTAATGAACAATCATATCTTCATCGTCAGGTTGAACGGGAACCCACCTTGCATAAAGCGTTAAATGTTCAGCCATACCAACAGCAATCTTCTTTATACGCGTTTTAAATTCTTGATCGGTAAACCAACCGTCAAAATCAAAATTTTCCTTTACGGGAGAAATCAATTCGCACCCTTCTTCGGAAACGTAACTATCGGGTGCCGTAGTTAAGAACTGCCCACCGTTAAGAACGTAGTTTATAACGTAACCCGACCATTCACCTTTTATATAAATTGAAACGTCGCTATTTATAGGAGCGGTTAAATCAAAAAGTGCAGTATCAACCATTTCGGAAGTTGCATAAATGTTTTGATCAACTCTTGTAAACATTGCGGGGATAATAATATTATTTTCGTCAAATAAAGTGCCCGTAAATTGTTTTACTACTACCGAATAGCCACCACCGTAATTTATAGTAATAGCAACTTCGTCAAATTCAACGTCCATAGAAATTTCTTTAAGGTTTGTCCACGTTCTATCATTTGTACAACCTATTACTAATTTAAGGTAGAAAGAAGATTTTCCGTCAACGTATTCAGTAAGGTCTAAATCGGTAACCGAACTATAACCATTACCACCTTTAATGGGAGCATCATATATTAGATTAAAATCAACGTTGTTATAACTTATATAATATTCAAACTTTTCATAAGTGCCTGGTACGTTAAAGTCAAAATACCTTGCGACGGCATGAAGATTTGCACCCTTAAACGTGGTTCCTGACGGCGCAACGTATTTATAGGTTATATACCCTTCGCTATTTGTAGATGCAGGCGCTAATGCAGGCGTTTTGTAATTACCCAAAGTTTCATCATGATAATCAACGCCGTTCATTATAGAAAGTCCACCATATTCATATGCCGTTTCTTGCCAAGTAGTTTCGCCTTCGGAATAGGTGCCGTAGTCAAACGAAGTATCGCCGTTGTGAACAACAAATCCATCGTCACTTCTCTCAACTTCATCTGCCGTAATTTTGATATAGTTAAGCGAAACCCCAAGTTTATCAAGCGGAATTGCCTTGTCGGTAGTATTAAATCTATACGGCTCGACTGAAATATCTCTATCAGTTGCCGCATCAACTTCTTCATACGTCAAATGCAAAATTTCCATTTTAATATACATGACGGAAGACGTTCCAACAACACTACTAAAATCGGCAGTATATTCAGCGTAAACGGATTTATTACCGAAAACGTTTTGGTCGCCATTAGCAACACCTGATTGTCCGTTTGCGTTAGTTACAACGTTTGTAAGCGGAATATTAGAATTAGCGCCGTCATGAAGATTAAAGGCTGTCAGCCAAGAAGAATTGTCTTTACTATAATAAACTTTTACGTTAGTATTATCAGATCCGTAATATTCCCCAATTGCCGAACAACCATAATACCCCTTAAACATAAGTTTTAGGTTTGAAAGAATATTATCGCCAGTCGCTTGAACTTTGTAGGTAATATACGCGTCTCCTGGCTTGACGTAAGCACCCCAAGTTGATGCAGGAATAATACCATAACCGTCATGCCCACCTTGAACTTCATCGCTAGTAAGATTGTTATAATCAATCGCTTTAGTCCCCGTAATTCCCGTACCACCGGCAACGGAAAAATCGTCGTAAATAACGATTGCAGGTTCAGTCGTTGCGCTAACGTTAACCGATGCGAATATCGAACACGCAAAACAACTTACGCAAAGCACGACGGTAAGTAAAAGCGAGAATAAATTCTTCTTACTTTTAATCATCTTAAATCTCCTTATAAAAACAGGCAAAACTTACCCAAATATTCTACTATATATTTTATAATATATAGTCAATTCTAGTCAATGGCGCTATGTTTCCAAATAGTGTACTCATGTTGAAAGGTTTGCTTTTAAACTTTTTAAATTTTAAAATAATATGTGCAATAGAAACAGTTTATCAACAGTTAAAAAATAAAAAAAGATTCAGACACAAGTCTGAATCAAATAACTTAAATGTTTTTTTGCGTTGCAGTTAGTTTAACGTTAAATAATTTTAGCCCTAACTTTTGCAAAACGATATAGTGATTTGCATTAAAAATTGAACTTTCTCGCCAAGAGGCAGGAAATTCGTCATACGATAAATGTATTAAATCAAGACGCACGTAAATTATAGATTTGTTTTGAGAATAATCGCTTAAATTTATCGTTCTATCGTATATTTTACCGTCGTCAATTTTTTCAATGGTTTCGTATAGACTGTAAACTTTTTCAAAAGTAACGTTATCATAACTGCATGATACGGTTAAATTAGTTTTATCTGCGCCGATATACGGTACAATACCTTTATGTCCTAAAAAGGCGCTAAAATCAAGCGTTAAGACATCTAACGCTAAACCATTATCCGCTTGAATTTCATAGGTAAGGTAACCATCACCAGCCGAAACGTAAGCCCCCCATTTACCACCAGTTACTACGCCCCAATCTTCATGCCCACCGTCACCGGTGTCAAATTCAGGATCAGTTACAACGTTGTTAAATTCATAAATTCCCGTTCCCCAAATACCTTCCGTTCTAAAATCGTTATCAATAACTATTTCAGGCAAAACTTCGCTAGTATCATCACACGCAATGAAAAAAGTTGAGCAAAATAGGATTATAATTAACAATAATATATAAAAAAGTTTTTTTGTAATAGTAAAAAATTTTAAAGTCATAAAAATAGAAATCTTGATATTAACCCCCCGTCTAAACAACGGGGGTTAAACTCAATTAAAAATAAGTATTTTAATAATTGTCTTTCATTCCGGGGTCAACGGTATCATCCACATCAAACTCAAAGTTTGAAATGGTCATTACGTCTTCTATGTTGTACTTTTCAATTTCCATAAAAGGACTGTTATATAATTTTTTCATATTCTCATCCCCCTTATTAAACCGTATAGTAGTAAATGTAGAACACCGTTCTACCGTTAGCAAGTACCGTACCCGTAATATTTGACGTATACGTTACGCCGTTAATTTCAACTGATTCAACATATCCGTAACCATCAAAACCTGTGCTTGGCGTTACGGTTACTTCTGCACCGATTGTTGAAGTTTCTTCCACAATTGAAATATCAGTTATATTGCTAGATGTATTGAACAACGTGTGAATTACCGTGTAAGTAGTTTCTCTGCCAAACGCTTTGTCAACGTATTGTTCTTGAAGAATGGTTTTATGATCACCTATAACACTATCGTCAACAACTGCCATTTGACCGATATACGCAGCCGAACGAGCAACCTTTTTAGCATCGCTATTAGCATAATCGGCAACGATATTAACGTCTTTTTCACCATTATTATAGGTTATAATACCAACGCCAACAAATTCTCTATCAATATTATCATATTTAATATCGGTTATTGAACCGCTAAACGCATAGAATCCGTCAGGTGCGCCTGCCGTCGTTACAACCGAACTAACTGCACCTACGTTAACTAAATTTTCAACGTTTTCGCCACCAGGCATTACTACGTTATAAACGCTACCACCAAAAAGGTTTTCTACGGTAAACGCACCGTGCGTTTCAATATAATCGTAAGGTGCAATCATCATTGAAACGGAAACGTTTTCAGCGCCGTAAGTATCAACCAAATTATCGTAAACGTTTTTAGAGATAAACGAAGTAAATCTTAAACCGTTACTGTTTTCTTTAATTCTAATAGAAGCGCCTTCATTCATAACGAACACTTGCTCAGCATAAATAGACACGCCGTGCAATCTTACGCCTAATTGATCAAGCCCTACGGAAGCCGTATCATGAACCATAGTTATTTTGATATAGATATTTTCAGCAGTTAAAGCACCTTCTTTTGAAAGAATACTTGTCAAATCTAAATCAAGCATTTGATGTGTTGAATTATAAGGGTTAACAATACTATCAACTACACTAAATGAATATACTGAATAATCCGAACCGTCAAACCCTGCTGAAACAACAAGGTCTGCATTATTAGCATTTGCCAAATAATATTCAATAGAAAGTCTTAAACTTGAAAGATTAACAAACGTTCCATTACCTTTAAGCGGTACTGCATATACCATATAACCCGTGCCAGCATTTACAGTTGCCCCCCAACCAGCAGCAGGTATAAACCCAAAAGCGGTATGACCATAGTTATCAGATACAACGTTTGAAGTTTCAATAGCGCTAGTCTTACCATCCGATTGTTGAAGTCCCATTAAAGAGAAAGTTTCTTCAATAAAATAATTTGGATTATCTAAGGTTATGGTATCATATTCAATTTCCACACCATAAACAAGAGCATTGAGTCTATCTAAATTTGTCTTTCCATCAGTCGACCCTATGGCAGAAGGCACCGTCGATAAATCAGGATAGTAAGTTGACAAAGGCATTTGAACTAGTTCAACTTTTACGTATACAACATTACTATCACTACCAAAAGAAGACAAATCAATTTTTGAGGTCGTTCTACTTTCCCAATGTGCTTCGCCACAGTTTGCGTTACCTTTGGCTTCACAAAAATCAAACACTTTGACGTAATTAGTATTCGTTGTGCTTGCATATACTCGTACGTTTGATCTATCCACATTTATAGCATCGGCAATTGAACGATGCGCAACACTCGCATCAAGAGAGAAAGCAAGACCATTAAAAACTTGATTTTGTTTTAATGCAATTTTATAAACAAACCAACCAGTACCTGCATCTACACTAGCCCCCCAACCAGCAGCAGGGATTATAGGATAGTCAGAGTTACCAGTTGATGTATCTTTTGCAATATGATCATAATCATAAATTCCAAAAGAAGAAATTGAGCCCGGTTGCGCAAAATTCTTAGATATTACGTTTGCAAACGTTCTTTCTACCTGATCTGCAGTTATAGTGATTGAAAAGATCTTACTACCAAGATCATCGAGTGCAATACCCGTCGTCCTTTCACTTTCAACAACACTTTCAGACGAATCAATGTGTTCGATAAAATATTTGATATACAAGTCTTTCCCTTCTACAACACTTGAAGAAAAATCAAGTTCAGGATTGAATTGTTGTTCCTGAAAGTTCGCAATATAGGGTTGTGTTTCCGTTCCACCGTTTGCGGTATTAAAATCATACACAAGCGACCAAGTAGCGTTATCGGTACTTGTATAAATTAAAATATTTACACCGAGAAAATTTGGAACACCAAAATTCGCTTGATGCCAGTACCTGCCGCTTTCATGCCCTATTTTAAATACGGGCGTAAACTTTACGTTAGAAAGCGTATAACCAAAATCGGGTGAAACTTTATAAACTAAATATGCATCACCACCATCAGTATATTCACCCCACGTAGACCCAGGGACAGCACCATATGTAGTATTTCCAGCACCTACTAAATGATATTTTTCCACAGCGTCTAACGAAGACATCTCTTCGGTGGTAAAATCGTCGGTAATAGAAATGCTTTCACCGGCAGCAACTGCGGTTTTAGGCAATAACGCCCATACTCCACAAGCAAGGCAGAGTATCATAAGAGCCGAAAGCAAAATTAAAAATACTCTTTTTTGTTTTACCATATAAAACTCCTTTTTTTATTTTCTTTTGGGCAAAATATACCCATTAAAAATTTTCATATTTATATTTTATTTATATTGTTTTGCCCCGTCAATGGTCTTATGTTGAAAAAAAGTATACTCTTGTTGATACTTTTTAAAAAAATTAAAAAATATAAAAACACGCAAAAATGACAGCAAAACACATTAAATTAACGATATTTGGCTCGGCTCTTAAAATAATTTACAAAAAGCGTGTTTAGATAGTTGTCAAAAAACAAAAATTATGATACTATAATTATGATACTATATTTGGGCTTGGGGACGTAGCTCAGTTGGTTAGAGCGCTTGCTTGACATGCAAGAGGTCATAAGTTCGAGTCTTACCGCCCCCACCAAAAAACCGACGGGCTTTAGTGGCGTAGCGATAGGGATTTATCGTTACGCCACAACTATATTTGCCTAACGGCAAGTGATATGCCTTCGGCGTGATATTTTGCTAACGCAAAGTGATATTTTCACTTGTAGTGAAAGATAGGCAAATATAATATAAC
>CASDPM010000065.1 GCA_949282465.1 uncultured Bacillota bacterium | reverse complement strand
GCGCCAACCCGCATATAAAGTTATATTCTTTGTAATAGGTGTGGAAAAATCAAAAAGTTCTGTACATCCGCTGTCCGTATACCAACCGGTAAACACATAGCCTTCCCTTACGGGGTCCTGCGGTTTTGTGGCGGTGTCGCCTTCGGCGACCGTTTGGGAGTCAACTAAGCTTCCCCCCCCCGCATTATAACTAACGGTGAATTCCGGATCCGCACATGCCGCCAGCGCGCCCAACGCGCCCGCAAGCACTGCCAGCACAAGTATCAAAGCCAAACACATCGTGCTCCGACTGTTCATATTTTCCTCCTTGATCCTTTCCCCGTAAACCGCCGTTTTGCCTTGCGGCGCGGTTGGTTTTTAACGCTTTTTTGTCATTTTATTCCCCAATCTTAAAGCCTTTCGCGGCGATTTGCACGGATAGAACGAATTTTATTGCACCTTAATCGTAACATATTCAAAATGGTTTGTCAATATTGAAATTTATTTTTGTTTGAAATAATTTCCCGAATATCGATTTGCTTTTTCTTTTGCGTTTTTAACTCAATTTTGTTGCCATTTTTCCGACTTGTAATGTATAATAAATCGAAATAATTTTCAGGAGATACATCTATGATCAGATTAGGCATTATGGGTCACGGCAACCTGGGCAGAGGCGTGGAAGCCGCCGTCAAACACAATCCGGATATGCAACTTGTCGCAATTTTCACAAGGCGCGACGTGGAAAGCGTAAAACCGCTCACGCCCGGCGTGAAAGTGTACAAGGCGGAAGACGCGGCAAAGCACGCGGATGAAATAGACGTGCTCATTCTCTGCGGAGGCAGCGCCACGGACCTGCCCGTTCAGACCCCCGAATATATCAAATACTTCAATGTGGTGGACAGCTTTGACACGCACGCGAACATTCCCGTCCACTTTGACAATGTGGACAAAGCCGGCAAAAAAAGCGGCAAGCTGGGACTTATCAGTTGCGGCTGGGATCCCGGAATGTTCTCCCTCGCCCGCGTATACGGGGAGGCTATCCTGCCCGGCGCAAGCACTTACACTTTCTGGGGTAAAGGCGTTTCGCAAGGTCATTCGGACGCCATCAGGCGCATAGAAGGCGTGGCGGACGCCCGTCAATACACCGTGCCCGTGCCTTCGGCTTTGGAAGCGGTGCGCAGCGGCTCCACCCCCGTGCTTTCCACCCGCGAAAAGCACACCCGCGAATGCTATGTTGTGGCAAAAGAGGGCGCCGATAAGGCAAAAATAGAAAAAGAGATAAAGGAAATGCCCAACTACTTTGCCGATTACGAAACCATCGTTCACTTCGTAAGCGAAGAAGAAGTAAGCAAAATGCAACAAAAACTTTCGCACGGTGGATTTGTAATCCGTTCTGGTAACACTACGGACGAAAACGGTCATATTCTCGAATTGTCGTTAAAACTCGATTCTAACCCCGAATTTACGGGTAGCGTGCTTACAGCGTACGGTAGAGCGGTTGCAAGGCTTGCCAAGGAAGGCAAGACGGGCGTCGTTACGGTGTTCGATATTCCCATTAAATATCTCTCGCCTATAAGCGAAGAAGATTTAAGAAAAAATTTATTATAAGGTAAAACATGGCAAAAAGATATAGTAAATCTCGCGCAAAACAAGTTGAAAAACAAATAAAAAAATTACCCACTTGGGTAATAGTTACGGCGTTTGTTCTTGCTATAATAATAGGCGCAGGCTATTATTTGTATATCACCTATTTTAAGAAAGAAGAATATATTCCGCCTGTTGGTGAATTAGAGTTTCATTTTCTTGCTTTGGGAAATAGAAACAACGGCGACTGTATATACGTAAGGGCGGGCGATAACGATATCTTGATTGACGCAGGCAGTAAGGAAAGCAGTATTCCGTACATACAAGATTATTTGGACGATTACGTTACCGATAACGTTTTAGAATACGTTGTGGTAACCCATGCCGATTCCGATCATATCGTTGGTTTTTCAAAGCCGAACGGCAGTATTTTCGACCTGTACGAGTGTAAAACGATTATTGACTTTGCTCAGGTTAAAGAAGAAAAAATCGGCAAGGAAACTTATACTAATTATATAGCCGAGCGTACCGACGAAGTTGCGGCAGGCGCTAAACATTACACGGCTTTACAATGTTGGAATGAAACCGACGGAGCAAAGAGAGTATACACGTTGTCCGATAGCGTAAACATGGAAATAATGTATAACTACTATTACGAAAACGTAAGTTCGGACGAGAATAACCACTCGGTTTGTATAATGTTTAATCACGGTAGTAGAAAGTTCTTGTTTACGGGTGATTTAGAAAAAAGCGGTGAAGAAAAGTTTGTCGAATATTACGGAAGTAATCTTACCCAAGTCGAACTTTTTAAGGCAGGGCATCACGGCTCGAAAACGTCTTCTAACGATTGCTTGTTAGATTTAATCAAACCTAAGATTTGCGTCGTTTCTTGTTGTGCAGGGTATAACGAATTCCATGCCAAACCCGAAAACATTTTCCCGACGCAAAGTTTTATTGATAGAATAAGCGAGCATACTACTAACGTATACGTTACAAGGGTTGTAGACGAGCAGTCGACGGACGGCTATAAAAATCTCAACGGTGATATTAAGGTTATATCGAAAGCGGATAAAGAAGTTTACGTGGAAGCGAGCGTAGGAACGCCCGTGAAACTTAAAGATACCGACTGGTATAAGCAAAATAGAACGAGTGAATTTTGGGATTAAGATGGAAAAAGTTTGGCACGATTCGTTTGCGCCGATAATTGATGAAAATAGTAAGGTTTTAATTTTAGGCAGTTTTCCAAGCGTAAAATCACGTCAAGTCGGTTTTTATTACGGTAATCCGCAAAATAGGTTTTGGGGTATGCTTGAAGAGTTTTTCGGCGTGAGTATACCGACTGATGTTTTAGGTAGAAAACAATTTTTATTAGAACACCGTATAGCGCTATGGGACGTGGTTGATAAAAGCACTATCACGGGCAGTAGCGATAGCGATCTAACGCATAGTTCGGTAAAAACCGTCGATATCAAATCGTTAGTAGAAAAAAGTAATATAAATCTTATAATCTTAAACGGCAAAAAAGCGTTTTCTATTTTTGAAAAGATATATCCCGATTGTAAAGTAGAATATATCTATTTGCCGTCAACAAGTCCCGCAAACGTTAGTTACGATAAAAGCGTGTGGTTTAACGCACTAAATAAATCGTTAAATAACCGAATAAAACCATTAAACCTTCGCATACTACGGTAGACGGAGGTTTTTTTATGCGTGATACAGGCATTGTAAGAAGAATAGACGAACTAGGCAGAGTCGTTATACCAAAAGAAATAAGAAAGACTTTGCGTATAAAGGAAGGCGACCCGCTTGAAATTTATACTGATAAAGATGAACTTTTATTTCGTAAATATTCGCCTATTTTATCGGTGGGCTCGTTTGCGGAAAGCGTTGCTGAAAGTCTTTCGGAAATAACTGAAAACGAGTGCATTATAACTGATACCGACACGGTAGTGTATATATCGGGCAATCGAAATAAAGAGTGCTTGAATAAGCCGGTAACCGAAGATATGGAACGCATTTTTAAGGAAAGAAAAAGCGTTGTTTTAAGTAAATCGGACGGTAGCGAAATTTATCAAGTTTGCAAAGACGAACAAGTAAAAGCGGAAAACCGAATAATAGTACCTATCATTACAAACGGCGATTGTTACGGGTCGGTAATACTTTCAAGTAACGATAGAGAAAATAGATTTATCTCGTCGGACGTAAAACTCGTTCAGTTGTGCGCAATGGTGCTTTCAAAGCAGTTTGAATAAATGAAGATTAAAAATACTGTTTTAAGCGGAGCGCTCGTGCTAGGTGCGGGCGCTTTTATTGCAAAACTTTTGGGCGCAATTTACCGCATACCACTAACCAACCTTTTAGGCGGTGAAGGACTAGGGCTTTACCAACTTATATTTCCCGTATACTGCGTACTTTTAGATTTTGCAGGAGCAGGCGTTCCAAGCGCCCTTTCAAAAATAATATCGTCAAGCAACGGCGATAAAATATATAACGCACGCGACGTTCTTAACGTAAGCGTAAGGGCGTTGTCGGTAGTGGGTGTAATTTTCACGGCGCTAATGATGGCGTTAGCCATGCCACTATCAAAACTGCAAGGTAACGAAAACGCCTATCTTGGCTATATTTTTCTTTCCCCGTCGGTTTTTTTAGTGGCTATAATTTCGTGTTATAGGGGTTATTTTCAAGGACTTATGAACATGAAACCCACGGCGATTTCACAAATAACCGAACAGGTCATAAAACTTGCGTTCGGTCTTTTACTGTGCGTTATTTTTTTGCCTAACGTTCCGTTAGCTGTTGGTGGTGCTACGCTTGCTGTGACCATTTCCGAACTTTCGGCTTTAATCGTTCTTGTTATAATCTATAAAAAACATAAAACAAAACAAACGATAAATTACGTTTACGATAGAACTAAATTCCGTTCTAGGCTAAAAAAAGTTATAGCCTATACAATTCCTGTAACGCTAATAGGTATAGCAATACCACTTTCGCAAGTTATAGACAGTTTCTTAATAATAAATATCTTAAAAACCTATCGTTCGGATGCCACGTCGCTTTACGGACTTTTGTCGGGAACGGTAACCACGGTGATAAATGTTCCCGTGGCGGTGTGCTATGGTGTGGCAACCGTCGCTATTCCCGCAGTATCGGGTTCTAAAACCGAAGAAGAAAGACGACGTAACGTAAAAAAAACCACTTTTATCACCTTGGCTTTTTCTTTGCCGTGCGCAATATTTTGCGCTATGTGTTCACCATTTGTCGTAAAACTACTATTTGGTGGGCTTGGGGAAAACGAACGAATAATTACACAAAACTTATTGAGATTAACTTCGGTAAATATAGTACTTTTGTCAGTAGTTCAAACTAATAACGCCGTACTAATAGGAAAGGGAAAACCTTATTACCCTTTAATAAGTATGGGTATAGGGATAGCCGTTAAAACGGTGCTTAACGTAATATTATTAAGAGTCCCACAAATAAATATTTACGGGGGCGGAATAGCCGTAATCGCTTGCTATTTTACAACATGTTTGGTAAACTTAATTATAAGTAAAAAAATGCGGGTGAAAAATGCAAATCAACGGTCTTGCCGTAGGGAATACGCAAGTTAAAAACAACATATTTTTAGCGCCAATGGCAGGTTATACCGACTACGGGTTTAGGAAACTTTTGCTTGAACTCGGGGTCGGTCTTGTATTTACCGAACTAGTAAGCGCCAAGGGACTTATATACGGCGGTAACGGTTCTAAGGAACTGCTTTATTCGGGCGACGATATAGAGAATACGGCAGTTCAACTATTCGGTGCGGACGCTGATTTTATGAGAAAGGCGTGTGAAAGTCAAGACCTAAAAGATTTCAAAATAGTAGATATAAATATGGGCTGTCCTGTGCCGAAAGTTTATAAAAACGGCGAAGGTAGTGCCCTTCTTAACGATATATTAAAAGCCGAACGTATCGTTTCCGAATGTGTTAAAAGTGGCAAGACGATAACGGTTAAAATTCGCACGGGGCAAAAGGCAGGCGACGATATAGCCCAAGAATTTGCAAAGATGGCGGAAAATGCAGGCGCTAGTTTAGTGACCGTTCACGGAAGAGTTCGGGAAGCGTATTATTCGGGCAAACCTGATTATAACGCAATTTATAAAGCCAAGCGTGCTGTCAAAATCCCCGTAATAGCAAACGGCGGAATATTTACCGTGGAAGACGCAAATATAATGATAGATAGAACGGGTGCGGATGGCGTTATGCTTGCACGTGGCGCCGTGTGTAATCCTTTTTTGGTTTGCGAACTACTTAATAAAAATCCTAATATGGATATAAAGACCTTTATGATAAGGCACTTAAACTTAATGGCGAACAGACTTGGTAAAACTCGTTCGGCGTTAGAGTTTAGAAAGTTTATCCCTAATTACTTTAAGGGAATGATAGGCGTAAAGGAATTAAAAACGACGCTATTATCAATGGACGATAGCGATAAAATTATCGAATTATTAAATAAAAATCTTTAACAAACTACACCCCTTTGAAAATACAATAAAAGAGAAAGGTTTTCGGGGGAATTGTATGGACGTATGCTTCGTGACGTGCGACACGGTAAATTCATTTTGGCAAGATAAACTTTGTAAAGGCTTTAAGCACGACGTTATAGTTTTTAGTTTTAACGGCTTGGGGCTTGTCAGTTATAAAAAAGAACTGTCTGGCGAAACGGAGTATTTCCACGATTTGGCAAAACTATCAAAGCAACTATCTAACGTGGTCGTTTGCGGTTGCGATACCGATACCTACGGTGTTTTTCGTCACTCGGTAGTGATTGCTGATAAAGGTAAAATTCTAGGCGTTTCCGATATGGCGCATTCTATCGACGATAGCGAATTCGTGCCAGGTGGTGGATTTCGCGTATACGACACTAGCGCAGGTAAGATAGGAATAATCGTTGCAGAAGACCTGTTTTTTCCCGAAGTTCCGCGCGTGCTTACTCTCTGCGATGCTGACGTGATTATATGTTTGTTTAAAAAGATAGACGACGCCATGCCACAAATTATGTTACGTGCAGGCGCGTTTGCAAACGGCGTGCCTATGGCACTTTGTGCAAAAAATTACGCCGTCGTGGCGGATGTTAAAGGTAGCGTATCAATAGCAAGTAGTGCAGACGTCGTTAAAACTAAAATAAAAACCGAAAAAGATTATCATCTTATAAGTTCACGTAGGCGTGGACTTTATAGAGATTTTAATTCGGGTTACTAAGGAGTAAAATTATGGCAATGAATATCGTTTTGGTCGAACCGGAAATACCACAAAATGCAGGCAATATTGCAAGGACTTGTGCCGTTACGGGTAGCGTTTTACATTTGGTTCGTCCACTTGGGTTTGAAGTTTCGGACAAACACTTAAAAAGAGCGGGGCTTGATTACTGGAACTATCTTGATATAAGATATTACGACAGTATTGAAGAAGTTTTGGACAAGTATTATAACGGTAATAATTTTTGGTTTTATTCAACAAAAGCAAAATACGTTCACTCCGACGTTAGTTATAAGGACGGCGATTTCTTGGTTTTTGGTAAAGAAACTAAGGGGCTTCCCGAAAGTTTGTTAAAGGATCATTACGACGAATGTGTAAGAATTCCTATGATGGGTGAACTTCGTTCGCTTAATTTGTCCAACTCTGTATGTGTAGGCGTGTACGAGGCGCTTAGACAAATGAATTATCCAAAGTTCAAAACGGAAGGTAAAATTCCCCAAGACAAATTTTGAAAAACGGGTAAAAATCGTTTGACTAATTGAAAAATTTTCTTGTATCATAAAATAGGCAGGTTTCGGCGTGCTTAATTCACAAAGGAATATAGGTATAATTTATGGACATGGTATGGAACATTTTTTTCATGTTCGGCGGCGTTGCGGCTATGATGCTGGGTATGAAAGTTATGGGCGGTGCTCTTGAACAGGTTGCCGGTGGCGGAATGAAAAAGATGCTTGGTAAAGTTACTTCTAACCGTTTCGCAGGTGTTGGCGTAGGTCTTGCAGTTACGAGTATTATACAAAGTTCTACGGCTACTACGGTCATGTTAGTAGGTTTTGTTAATATCGGACTTATGACACTCGTTCAAGCAACCAACGTTATAATGGGTGCGAACATAGGTACAACAGTTACCGCGCATATAGTTTCACTATCAGGTGTGGGGCAAATAGATATCGGTGCTATTGCCGCCATGATAGGTTGTATCGGCATTTTAATGGCAATGCTTGTTAAGAACGAAAAGGTTCAAAACATAGGCAATATTCTTGCTGGTTTAGGACTTATATTCGTCGGACTTGAATTTATATCAACTTATGCAAAACTCATAATGTTTACCGACGGCAAATCAATTCCGCACGGTTGGGTTAAATTGATATTCCAAGGCGAACACTTCCCGTTACTTCTTATTTTAATAGGTATCGTATTGACGGCGCTTGTACACAGTTCGTCAACGATAACAAGTTTAATGGTTGTTTTAGCAAGTATCGGCGTTCTTTCTTTTGATAACGCGTTGTTCCTTGCTCTCGGTTCAAATATTGGTACGTGTATAACTTCTATAATGTCTTCTGCGGGAACAAACGTAAATGCGAAACGTACGGCGTTAGTGCATTTATTATTTAACTTGTTCGGCTGTTTGATTTTTATTGCTCCGATGTGGATTTGGAAAGCGCAAGTAACAAGCTTTTTTGCATTAATGTCGGGGGACGTTGGTCAACAAATAGCAATCTTCCACACTTTATTTAACGTTGTAACTACTTTAATTTTATTGCCGTTTTCTCAGTACGTTGTTAAACTTACTTGCCTAGTCGTTCATGATAAAAAGCAACCCTCAGACGAGCGTTTTAAGTTCGCTTATATTGACGATAGACTTTTAAGCACTCCGCCCGTAGCAGTAGGTAATACTAAAAACGAAATTATTAGAATGAGTACTTTTGCAAGAGATAATATTAACCTTGCAGTTGAAATGTTGGTTAACGCCGACGTTGATAATTCAGACGTAATACGTTCTAATGAAGAAATTATAAATCATCACAACAAGGCTATAACGGCATACCTTACTAAACTTATGAGTAAAGATTTAAGTGATGAAGACGATAAGAAAGTTGGTTCATACTATCACGTTGTTTCGGACGTTGAACGTATAGGCGACTATGCTGAAAATATTATGGAATATGCGCATAGACTTCGTAAAGAAGAACTTATCTTCTCGGAAGATGCTAAAAATGAACTTAAAGAACTTGCAGATATGTTTAATAAACTTTATGAAAGCGCGGTTTCTGCGTTTGACGCAAGAAACGTTGATATGCTTGCAGAAGTCGACGTGCTTGAACAAAAGATGGACGATATGAGTGCCGAACTCGAAATTCGCCATATTGATAGGGTAAAAGAGGGGTTGTGCTCGGCGCAAGTTGGTTCTGTATATTTGCAAACGGTATCTAACCTTGAAAGGGTTGGTGATCATATAACTAACGTTGCGTTTAGTATAAGACAATATCGCCATAGTGGTAAAACGATAAAAACCGTTTAATTTAAGTTTATAATCCGCCGTAAATAATTGACAAACGGCGGATTTCTTTATATAATGATAAAGTAAATAATATTAAAATAGGGCAGTATGGAAATTTCGACGCCCAACAGGAGATTATTATGAACAAAAAATCAGTAAAAGACGTTGTTGTTAAAGGTCAAAGATGTCTTGTCAGGGTTGACTTTAACGTTCCCATGAAAGACGGTGTCATAACCGACGAAACTCGTATCAACGGCGCACTTCCCACCATTAAGTATCTTGTAGATAACGGCGCAAAAGTTATTCTTTGTTCGCACATGGGTAAACCTCACAACATTTTAACCGAAGGTTTTGGTCTTACCAAAAAGGAAAAGAAGGCTGTTGAAGCACTTCCCGAATCCGAACAGGCTGCCGCTAAGGCGGAATACCTTAAAAAGGCGCTTAAAGATAAAGAAAAATTCACGCTCCGTCCCGTTGCTGAAAAACTTTCTGAAAAACTCGGAATTCCCGTTAAATTCGCAACCGACGTTGTAGGCGCATCCGCTGACGAAGCAGTTGCATCTATTAAAGACGGTGAAGTAGTTCTTCTCGAAAACACCAGATTTATGGCTGGTGAAGAAAAGAGAGATGAAGCGCTTTGTAAAAAACTCGCATCTTACTGCGATATTTACGTTAACGACGCTTTCGGTACTGCACACCGTTCGCACGCAACTACCGCTGCTATTGCAGAATACGGTTTTGTTAAAACGGCAGTTTGCGGTTTCCTTATTGAAAAAGAACTTTCGGTTATGGCAGATTCTTTGGAAAATCCCGTTAGACCGTTCGTTGCAGTTTTAGGTGGCGCAAAAGTTGCTGATAAACTTAAAGTTATTTCTAACCTTTTGGAAAAATGCGATACGCTCATTATCGGTGGCGGTATGGCTTATACCTTCCTTAAAGCAAAAGGTTATGAAGTAGGTACTTCGCTTGTTGACGATGAAAAGATTGAATATTGCAAGGAAATGATGCAAAAGGCGCAAGACCTTGGCAAAAACCTTTACTTGCCTGTTGACGCAACTATCGTTGACAGTTTCCCCAATCCTATCGATGCTGAAATACCTTATTCGGTATGCGGTATAGACGCTATACCCGCAGACAAGATGGCTCTCGATATCGGTCCTGCTACACAGGCTCTTTATACCGACGCTGTTAAGAGTGCAAAGACGGTTATTTGGAACGGACCTATGGGCGTGTTTGAAAACCCGATTTTTGCAAAGGGTACTATGGCAGTTGCTAAGGCTCTTGCTGAAACCGAAGCAACCACTATTATCGGTGGTGGTGACTCGGCAGCGGCAGTAACACAACTCGGCTATGCAGATAAGATGACGCATATCTCTACGGGTGGCGGTGCATCTCTCGAACTCTTTGAAGGCAAGAAACTTCCTGGTATTGAATGCCTTAACGATAAAGACTAATAAAAACATAGGAAATTTTACGGAGATATAATTATGAGAAAACCTATTATTGCTGGTAACTGGAAAATGAATAAAACTGCTGCTGAAGCAGAAGCGCTTATCAACGAATTGAAACCTTTGATTGCAAAATCAAAGCCCGAAGTTGTTATTTGCGTACCCTATACCGATTTGTGGATTGCAAAGAAGGCTATTGAAGGTAGCAAAATCAAACTCGGTGCAGAAAACGTTGCATGGGCAGATAGTGGTGCTTTCACCGGTGAAATAAGCGCAGATATGCTTAAAGAAATCGGCGTTGAATACGTAATTATCGGACATAGCGAACGTCGTCAATACTTTGGCGAAACGGATAAAACTGTAAACATGAGATTAAAACAGGCTCTTGCAAAAGGCTTGAAACCTATCGTTTGCGTTGGTGAAACGCTTACTGAAAGAGAAAAGAATAAAACCAAAAAGGTATTGAAGAAACAAGTTCTTGAAGGATTTAAGGACGTTACTGATTTTTCAAATATCGTAATCGCATACGAACCTGTTTGGGCTATCGGCACGGGTAAGACCGCTACTGCCGAAGATGCTAATAAGACTATCGGTTATATTAGAAGTTTGGTTAAGAAGACTTGGGGCGCAGACGTTGCAAAAGCACTTCGTATTCAATATGGTGGAAGCATGAAACCGTCTAACGCAAAAGAACTTATGGCAATGAGAAATATCGACGGTGGACTTATCGGCGGTGCAGCGCTCAAAGCGGCTGACTTCGCAGGTATCGTAAACTACAAAGACTAATCTTTAATTGTAAAAAGGCTGTTTCAACAGCCTTTTTAGATAATTTTTAAGATATGCTAAACTCTAATTTTCATACGCATACGACTTTATGTCGGCACGCCGTAGGCGAACCTAGGGAGTACGTTGAAAGCGCCATTAAATCGGGGCTAAAAAAACTTGGATTTTCCGATCACTCGCCGTACATATTCAAAGGCGATTATTATTCTCATTTTAGAATGTTTTTAAGCGATACGGAAAATTACGTTAAAACCGTTTTAGATTTAAAGAGAGAATATAGTAAAGATATAACAATTTATCTCGGCTTTGAAATGGAATATTATCCACGTCATTTTGAACAGACGTTTAATTTTCTAAACGCTTTTTCTCCCGACTATTTTATTCTTGCGCAGCATTGCACGAATAACGAATACGACGGCGTTTACGTGGGCAATACCGATTTAACAAGGAAAGATATTGACGACTACGTTAATCAGGTGATAGACGCAATAAAAACGGGTGTTTTTTCTTACGTTGCTCATCCCGATATTATAGCGCTTAATGGTGATGAAAATTATTATATCGAGCAAATGAAAAGGCTTTGTTTGACGGCAAAAGAGTTTAATATGCCTTTGGAGTTTAATTTTTTGGGCTTTGCCACGAATAGACGCTATCCATCGAAAAGATTTTTCAATATAGCGAACGAGTGTGGGAATACCGTTATATACGGTGTAGACGCTCATAGCCCAAAAGCGCTTGAAGTTTGTAATCAAACAAAAGAAAACGCCGATAAATTTTTGTCGGAATTTAACTTAAAAAGAACAGAAAATATTAAATTACTAAACGGAACTATCGTTTAGAAAGGAAAATTATGAAAAAACCTAATTGTATTATAATAATGGACGGCTATGGTTTAAGTTGTGAAAAAAAGGGAAACGCAATTAATAGTGCACATAGCGACAACGTAGAAAAACTTATGAACGAATATCCTTCTACGCTTATCGGCGCAAGTGGAATGGACGTTGGTCTTCCCGAAGGTCAAATGGGTAATAGTGAAGTAGGGCATCTTAACATGGGTGCAGGTAGAATTGTCTATCAAGAACTTACCCGCATAACCAAGTCGATTAAAGACGGCGATTTTTTCGATAATGCAGATCTTAACTATGCTATCGATAGCGCAAAAGCAAACGGCAAAAAACTCCACCTTTACGGACTTTTGTCAGACGGTGGCGTTCACAGTCACATAACCCACCTTTATGCGCTTTTAGAACTTGCTAAAAAGAAAGGTCTTGATAACGTTTACGTTCATTGTTTCTTGGACGGTAGAGACGTTTCGCCTACTTCTGGCGCTGATTTTATCGCTAGTTTGCAAGCGGAAATGGATAGAATTTCTTTCGGTACGATTGCATCCGTTGGCGGAAGATATTACGTAATGGATAGAGATAATCGTTGGGAAAGAGTTGAAAAGGCTTACGATATGATGACTATGGGTGTTGGCGAAAAGACGGAAAACGCAGTCGAGTACGTTAAAAACTCTTATACTAACGGCGTTACCGATGAATTCGTTATTCCTGCAAACGTTGTTAGTGATGGTAAGCCTGTTGCTTTGATTGAACAAGGTGACAGTATTATATTCTTTAACTTCCGTCCCGATAGAGCAAGACAAATAACCCGTGCTATGAGCGAAAAGGAATTTGCAGGCTTTGAAAGAAAGACGGGCTTTATAGATCCTGTTTACGTATGTTTTACGCAATACGACGCAAGTTTCACTAACGTTAAAATAGCGTTCAAGCCTCAAACCTTAAAAAATACTTTGGGTGAATATATTGCGTCGCTCGGCTTAAAGCAACTCCGTATTGCCGAAACTGAAAAGTACGCACACGTAACTTTCTTCTTTAACGGTGGCGTAGAAGCACCAAATAAAAACGAAGATAGGGAACTTATCGCATCGCCAAAAGTTGCGACCTACGATTTACAACCGGAAATGAGCGCTTATGAAGTTACCGAAAAAGTTATTGCAAAACTTGACGGTGGCGAATACGACGTTGTAATATTAAACTTTGCAAACTGCGATATGGTAGGTCATACTGGCGTGTTTGATGCGGCAGTAAAGGCTGTTAAAACCGTTGACGAGTGTGTTGGCAAAGTTATTGATAAGATTTTATCGCTTGGTGGTAGCGCTATCGTTACGGCAGACCACGGCAATGCAGATAAGATGCTCGCCGAAGACGGTTCGCCGTTTACCGCTCACACTACTAATAAAGTTCCGTTTATTGTTGTTTCGGAAGAATATAAAGGCGTAAAACTTGCCGATAACGGCATACTTGCAGACGTTGCACCTACGCTACTTGATATGATGAAAGTTGCAATTCCCGAAGAAATGACGGGTAAATCTTTGATTATTAAGTAAAAATACTCAAAATTGCTTGTAAAATACAAAATTGTGTGTTATAATGCTTTTACTTGTTTGAAAAATAGGTTATAACCTTTAAGGAGATTATTTATGGCTATGATGAATATGCTTATGGCAGGCGGTAGCGCTTTTTGGTCGATATGGCATGACTATATTAAATACGTACTTCTTGCAATCATGGCAGTTTGTGCTATCTTTATTATTTTAGTTGTTTTGTTCCAACCGGGCAACTCGTCGGGTGTCGGCGCTCTCGGTGGTCAAACCGAAACGTTTTTAGGTAAAAATAAAAGCAAAACGTTTGAACACAGAATGAAGAAACTCACCGTAATCAGCGGTATCGTTTTCGGTGTTTTGTGTATTGCGTTTGCAATCGTTGCTACGCTCGCTGCGTAATTAAAACGGATTTTTTCGGCGGTTTCGGTTTACGAAATCGCCTTTTTATTTTTTTAGCAAGGATTATATGTCATACGGAAAAATTATAGAAGGGGTATTGCGTGGTAATGAAAGGGGCTATGCTTTTTTACTACCAACCGATACAAGTAAAGAAGATTATTTTATACCGCATTCCGACTTAAAAGGCGCTATGCACGGTGATACCGTATTGTGTGAAACGACTAACGGTGGCGGTCACCGAACAACGGCACGTGTATTAAAGGTTATTAATCGTGGAATAACCGAACTTGTTGGAACGTACTTTTCATGTAGGAGCGGTGGTTACGTCGTGCCTGACGATAAAAAATATTTTTGCGACGTTTTTATACCGTTCGGTAACGGCGTAAGGGCTAAATCAGGCGATAAAGTCGTTTGTAAAATTTTATTTTACCCAAAAAAACAAAACCCCGAAGGGTTGGTAAAGAAAATTTTAGGCAGGCAGTTCACAAAGTCTGCCGAACTAAAATCTATTTTATATACCTATAATTTGCCCGAAAGTTTCCCTGAAGACGTTGTTAAACTTTCAAATTCTTTCTTGGGACACGTAACAAAGGAAGAGATAAAGGGTAGACGAGATTATAGAAATTTAACAACGTTTACCATTGACGGTGATGATGCAAAAGATTTTGACGACGCCGTTTCCATTGAGCGAATAGATGGCGAAAGATATCTTCTAGGCGTGCATATCGCCGACGTATCGCATTACGTTAAGCAAGGTGATGCGATTGATAGAGAGGCTTTTGAACGTGCAACCAGCGTGTATTTTCCAGAGAGCGTTATACCTATGTTGCCCGAAAAATTGTGTAACGACCTTTGCTCGTTAAGAGAAGGTGTTGATAGATTAACGCTTTCTTGTATGATGACCGTAGATAAAAAGGGTAACGTTATTGATAGTTTGATAACCCCGTCGGTTATAAGAAGTCGTGCAAGGCTTACTTACACGAACGTGCAGAAGATTTTTGACGGCGATAAAGAACTTTTGGAAAGATATTCGTTTATATCGGACGAACTTTTTGCAATGAACGAACTTTCCGATATTCTAATTGAAAAACGCGATATTAACGGTAGTGTTGATTTAGACGTTAAAGAAAGCACAATTTCCGTTCTTTCGGACGGGCAAATAGTGGTAACGGCAGGCGCAAGAGATAAGGCGCATAGACTTATTGAAGAGTTTATGATACTTGCTAACTGTACTGTAGCCGAGTATATGTTCTATTTAGACAAGCCGTTCGTTTATCGTATTCACGACAAGCCTACCGAAGAAAGGCTAGAAAATTTTTATTCGTTTATTAAGGGGGTAGGAATAAACGCTAAACGCAGTAGAGAAGGCGTTTACCCCAAAGACTTTCAACTAATACTTAAAAACGCTGAAAATACACCTGCGTATACGGTTATAAATAGGGTAATGCTACGTTCCATGCAAAAGGCAAAGTATAGTCCCGAAGACATAGGTCATTTTGGACTGTCGGCAAAACACTATTGTCATTTCACTTCGCCTATAAGAAGATATCCCGACCTGCTTATTCATAGAATTATCAAAGACTTCTTGAACGGTCAGGACGTGGAAAAAGAATATGGCGATTACGTATATACTGCGTCGACAATGTCGTCCGAAAAAGAGCGTAACGCTATTGAAGCGGAACGCGCAGTAGATGATTTCTATAAGATACTATATATAAGCAACTTTGAAGGGGAAGAATTTGACGCCGTAATATCGGGCGTTACGGGTTTCGGTTTGTTTGCCGAACTTGCGAACGGCATTGAAGGTATAATAAAACTAGAAACGCTTTACGGAAGTAGGTATAAATTTGACGAAAAGAGTTATACGCTATCAAACGGCAAAACCACTTTTAGACTAGGGCAACCGATAAGAATTTGCGTTGCAGGTGTAAATATCGGCGATAGAAGGGCGGAATTTATTTTAGTAAATAAAGATAATCGTTGCAAAAACGGGTAAATTGTAGTAAAATAATTGTTAAGGTATTTTCATGGAAGAAAAAATAATTTGTAACAATAGATATGCCTCGCACGAATATTTTATTTTGGAGCGTATAGAAGCGGGTATTGTGTTGGAAGGGGGCGAAGTCAAATCCCTTCGTGCAGGGAACGTAAACTTGAAAGACAGTTTTTGTTTTTTGCAAAACGGCGAACTTATTTTAAAGAATATGCACATAGCCGTATACGATAAATCGGGCGCTTTTAATACCAAAGATTCGCGTAGAGATAGAAAACTTCTTTTACATAAAGAAGAGATATTAAAAACGGCGCAAAAGATACACCAAAAGGGCTTAACGTTAGTCCCGTTAAAACTTTATTTTAAGCAAGCGCTCGTTAAGGTAGAACTTGGTGTATGTCGTGGTAAACACACTTACGACAAAAAACAATCGCTTATGGAAAAGGACGTTAAGCGAGAAAAAGAAAGAGAGATAAAGAATAACAAAATGTAATAAAGGAGATAATATTATGGCAAACAAAAAAAGAATTGAAACGGTTTGCGTTCAAGGCGGTTACACACCTGGAAACGGAGAGCCTAGACAAATCCCCATTATTCAAAGCACCACGTTTAAGTACGACACTAGCGAAGATATGGGTAAACTATTCGACTTGGAAGCGAGTGGGTATTTTTACACGCGTTTGCAAAACCCCACGAACGACTACGTTGCCGCAAAACTTTGTCAGTTAGAAGGCGGTACGGCAGCAATGCTTACTTCGTCCGGTCAGGCGGCAAACTTTTATTCTATATTTAACGTTGCTAACTGTGGTGACCACGTTATAGCAAGTTCGGAAATCTACGGTGGTACGTTTAACCTTTTTGCCGTAACCATGAAAAAAATGGGGATAGATTTTACTTTTATTCCTTCTGATATTAGCGACGAAGATTTTGAAAAGGCGTTTAAGCCAAATACAAAAGCAGTATTTGGCGAAACTATCGCAAATCCTGCATGTACCGTTCTCGATATTGAACGTTTTGCAAACATGGCTCATAAACACGGTGTTCCGCTAATCATAGACAACACCTTTGCAACGCCCGTTCATTGTAGACCTATCGAATGGGGCGCAGATATAGTTACCCACTCAACTACTAAATATATTGACGGTCACGGCGCAAGTATTGGTGGCGCTATAATTGATGCCGGTAAATTCGACTGGAAAAAATACGCTGATAAATTCCCCGGTCTTTGTGAACCAGACGATAGTTATCACGGAATAGTTTATGCCGATAAGTTTGGCAAAGAAGGTGCGTTTATTACAAAATGTACGGCGCAACTTATGAGGGATTTTGGTTCAATTCAATCCCCCCAAAACGCTTTCTATATTAACTTAGGGCTTGAAAGTTTGCACGTTAGAATGAAACGCCATGCCGAAAACGGTTTGGCTGTGGCAAAATTCTTGTCCACTCACGAAAAAATAGACTGGGTAAGATATTGTGGGTTAGAAAACGATAAATGCTATGAACTCGGCAAAAAATATTTGCCTGACGGATCTTGTGGGGTATTAAGTTTTGCAGTTAAAGGCGGAAGAAAAGAAGCAGAAACGCTTATGAAGAACTTAAAAGTTGCAGCGATAGAAACGCACGTTGCTGATGCAAGAACTTGTTGTTTGCACCCTGCAAACGCAACTCACCGTCAAATGACCGACGCGCAACTTGAAGCGGCAGGAATTCCGCCCACGCTTATAAGATATTCTTGCGGTATAGAAAACGCGCAAGATCTTATCGAAGATTTGGCTCAGGCACTTGAAAAAATTTAATTAAACGAAAGGGGGTATACCATGCCCATTATAGTTCCAAAAGATATACCGGCAACAAAAATTTTACAATCGGAAAATATTTTCGTTATGAACGATAAACGTGCAATGACGCAAGATATTCGTCCGCTTGAAATTGCCATTCTTAATTTAATGCCAACGAAAATCGTAACGGAAACACAACTTATGCGTCTTTTGTCAAACTCTCCGTTGCAAATAAATATCACTCTAATCAGTACTGAAACGTACGTGGGTAAGAACACCCCGCACGAACATTTAGAGCGATTCTATAAGCCGTTTTCGGAGATTAAGAATAAAAAGTTTGACGGTATGATAATAACGGGCGCACCCGTAGAAGATATAGATTTTTCGGAAGTAAAATACTGGAAAGAACTCGAAGAAGTTTTCGAGTTTGCTAAAAAGAGCGTTACTAGTACGATTTTTATATGTTGGGGCGCGCAAGCGGCACTATACTACTATTATGGTATAGAAAAGCATAAACTAGATAAAAAACTCTTCGGTATTTATAAGCATAAAAAACTTGTAAAGTACGAAAAATTGTTAAAAGGCACGGACGATAGGTTCTTTATGCCTCATTCAAGGCATACCACCGTTTACGAAGAAGATATAAAGAACTGTAAAGATTTGGTGTTGCTTGCATCTTCAAAAGAAGCGGGCGCATCCATAATCCGTTCCAAAGACGATAAGTTTATCTTTATAACGGGTCATGCCGAGTATGATAGAGATACTTTGGAATTAGAGTATAAGCGAGATTTAGATAAGGGCTTGCCCATAGATCCGCCTGAAAACTATTATATTGATAAGCCGTTTGGCGAGATAAGAATGTGTTGGGTTTCAACGGCAAATCTTATATACATGAACTGGTTAAACCACTACGTATATCAGTTAACGCCTTATGAAATAGACGAAATTTAATAAACGCCCGATAACTTCGGGCAAAACGGGGATGTTATAGATTCGATTGGGCGTCTGCGGTAAAATATAAGCATACCGAGTTTCGGCTTCGTTAAAACCGAACTTAAATTTAAATGCTAACAATAACGAATTAGCATACGCTGCTTAATTATAAGCGTACGTTCTTCCTTGCCTTTCCCGTCGGGTGGGGTAAGGGCGTCAACAAGACGGGAACTGCATTAAAATTTTGACTGCGGTTTTATTGCAGTATTAAGTAGTTATGGATTGATTAAAGGTCGCCGACGGCCGTAATCAGTCCGAGAATAATCGTCGGATAAGTATGTAGAAGGTTTTATTTAAGCGTTCAAGACCGGAGTGCAAGTCTCCGCATCTCCACCACTTAAGGGCAAGGCTACTTCGTCCACCGTTGCTACTGCAACGGCTTGACCTATGAGCCTGCCCTTTTTATGTAAAAAATCCCCGACATTTTTGAGAAATAAATTTAACTTAAAAAAACCGCAATCGTTTGCGGTTTTTATTTTTAGTGTAATATTATAATTTTTATTTCAATAAATATAAATTGATGTATTTGTGCGATATTCCCGTAGGGCAAAGGGTAAAAGTCGTTGCCGTAAACACGCCGAAAGAAATAAAAAAACGTCTTGCCGATTTAGGGCTTTGCATAGGAACGGAAGTTACCGTAATAAGGTTTGCACCCTTTAACGACCCGATAGAACTATACTTACGGGGATTTTATCTTGGAATACGCCGAAAAGATGCTGAAAAAATATTAGTGGAGAAAATATGAACGACGTCATAGCGCTTGTGGGAAATCCAAACTCGGGCAAAACAACTTTGTTTAACACGTTGACGGGTACTTATCAAAAGGTTGGCAACTGGTCGGGCGTAACGGTAGAAAAGAAGACGGGACTTTACAAGAAAAACAAATCAATTAAAATTATAGATCTACCTGGTATTTATTCTTTTACGCCTAATTCCGAAGATGAAAAAGTGGTCTATGAATATTTCAAAAAAACACCGCCAAAAGTTATTATTAACATAGTTGACGGAACAAATTTAGAGCGAAATTTATCGCTTACTTTAAGTTTGTTAACGTTAAAAATTCCTATCGTTATTGCGGTAAACATGGCAGACGACCTTGAAAAGAACGGAATACAACTATCAGAAAACAAACTTGCAAGTTTTCTCGGTGCGCCCGTAATTAAAATTTCGGCGCTAAAAAATACGGGTGTTGACCAACTTATGGACACGGCACTTAATTTAAAAAAATCTATAAACGGGCAAGGAATAATAAAAATAAACGGTGGTGATAGCGAAGAAAAAAAGTATTCGTATATACGAAAAATCTTACCGAGCGTAATAGATAAAAAGCAAACGAAAGCCGAACGATTTACCTTTCATATAGACAAACTTTTAATGCATAAAATTTGGGGCTTGCCTATATTTGTGTTGGTAATAATTTGTATATATTTTTTAT
>CASDPM010000064.1 GCA_949282465.1 uncultured Bacillota bacterium | reverse complement strand
AATTCCGCAACAAAATTATCCAAATCATTTTCATCTCCTTTAACAGCGAGATTTAGTACAACTTTATCGCTAAAATCCGTATCCATTATTTGACAATCAGTTTTATTTGAAATAAACTTCAAAAACTTAGAATACCCTTCGTAATCGGTAAAAACCTTAATAAAATTAGCGGTTTCAACCTTTACGATATTCGCCTTATTTAAGCAATCAATAACACTCCCACTATACGCTCTAACAAGACCACCCGTACCTAATTTAACGCCACCAAAATAACGAGTAACAACTGCAACAGTCTTGTAAAGTTTCTTATTTTTCAAAACATCTAGCATAGGCATACCCGCAGTTCCCTGCGGTTCACCATCATCAGAAAACTTTTGAATTAAACCAAGATCGTCGGCAATATAGGCATAACAATTGTGCGTTGCAAGCGAATGTTTTTTTCTAACTTCATTTATAAACGTTTTGGCGTCATCTTCATTATCAACGTTTTTTATCGCACAAATAAATTTTGAACGCTCAATCACTATTAAATTCTCAGTTAAATCTTGAACTGTATAATATTCTTTCTTCATAAAAAACAAAAAAACCGCCTTTTGTCAAGGCGGTTTTATATTGATTTTACGCCTTTACCGTTCCGATATCAAAGGATTTTCTTATAATATCTTTACCTTCGGAAAGGTCTTTAATTTCGCCACTTGCCAACATTTGCGCAAGTAAGTTACCAGTTGCAGTTGCTTCAATAGGTCCTGTAACAACAGTCTTCCCTGACCATTTTGCAGTTAATTCATTAAGTAAAACGTTTTGACAACCACCACCCACAATGTTGATAGCATCAAACTTAACGCCCGTAATTTGTTCGGCTTGAATTACTGCTTCTTTATAACATTTTGCAAGACTGGTGTAAACACAAAGCACAATTTCACCAACCGTTTCAGGTACTTTTTGATTAGTTTTTCTACAATATTCCTTTACGGCGTCTATCATGCTATTAGGACTGAAAAACGACAAATCGTTAACGTCCACAAGACTATCAAATCCTTTTGCTTTATTTGCCTCATCAACAAAATCGGTAAAGGAATATTTATCGTTTAATTCCTTTTTAATACATTGAATCATCCAAAGCCCCATTATATTTTTAAGGAAACGAATACTCTTGTTATAGCCACCCTCGTTAGTATATCCTGCACCCATGGCAATTTTCGAAGTTATTTCTTTTTGAGTTTCAATACCGAGCAACGACCACGTACCACTTGAAATATACAACGGCATACCTTCGTTAGGAACAGCCATTACAGCACTTGCAGTATCGTGAGTTGCAGGTAAACAAACCTTAGCGTTAAAGCCAACTTCCTTTTGAATTTCTTCTTTAAGATCACCAACAGTAGTCCCTGGAAGTGATAAAGATTTAAACAATTCCTTAGGATATCCTAACTTTTCAATCGTTTCATAATCCCAGTCACGAGTAGATGCATTTAAGAGCCCCGTTGTCGAAGCGTTGGTATATTCATTACGCTTTTCACCCGTAAGCATAAAATGGAAATAATCGGGAACCATCAAGAAAGTTTTTGCTTTTGCAAGTTTACCACTCAATTTATCACAATAAAGTTGATATATAGTATTAAACACTTGCTTTTGGATCCCTGTACGCGAATAAAGTTCATCTTCACTACAAATCGCATGAACCTTATCGATCACGTCAACCGTTCTTGTATCACGATAAGAATAAATTTCGTTTATAAGATTATCATTTTCATCAAGTAAAGCATAATCCACACCCCAAGTATCAATACCAATACTAACCGGGATTTTACCAATTTCAGAACATTTCTTTATACCTGCGACAATATCTTTGAATAAAGACTTATCATCCCAAACAAGTTTGCCGTTTCTTTCGGTTGCGCCGTTCTTAAAACGATAAATTTCTTCAAGAACAAGTTTACCATCACAAAGACTTCCTAAAATATGCCTACCACTAGATGCACCGATATCAATCGCCAAAAAATACTTTACACTCATATTTCACCTATAAATTTTTTATTTAAAATATTATACAATGAAGAATAAGTTATGTCAATAAAAAGCCTAAAAAAGTTAGTTATTATCAATAAAAAAAAGAACGCATACGCGTTCTTAAATCATCTATGATTACGTTTTCCCAAACTAATAAAAGAAAAAATAACAAAACCAACGTTCGCACCCAAAACAAACGCAACAATCAACCCAACCATTTTACACCACCTTATCAAATATATATCCAATATATGTTTTTTTATGCATAAATGTTAAAATTGATTATAAAATTTTAATTTTGTCAGACATAATTAGATCGAAAAAAGTCTTTAATTTACTATCAAATATTAAAATTATTATTCGTTAAAAATTCTTTTAGTTTTAACACGGGAACAGCACAATACTCATTAAGATATTCTCCCGTTTCGGAATTTTCTAATCCAGCATAATTAACTCCAACAAGTTCCAAATCTAAGTTAACAAGCATTCCACCACTCGACCCGTTATTTATATACGCATCATGTACAATAACATCAAAAGCAACTTTTGAATTAGGATTATAAGAATCGGCCGCCTTTGATATTTCTAAAACTTTACCCATTGTTATAGCATTTAATTGAGATTGAGGTTGCCCTATCGAGATAACTTCGTCGCCCACAGCAGGATTATCACTAGATAGTTTTACAGCAAGAAGTTCAGCATCGCTTTGAAATTCTAACAACGCTAAATCATAATCGGCAGAATTACATAAAATCGAAGCCTTACTTTCAGTCCCTTGATAATCATAAACAGTAATTTCAGACAAGAGAGAACCCGCAACGACGTGATTATTTGTTATACAGTAGTAGGTATATTTTCTTTCGAAAAAACCCGTATTAGCCGTTCTTTTAATAATACCGCCACTACCCAAAAACGAACTTCCATCACATTGTTTAATTATTTTAACGTTAGATTTCATCGTTGTTAGCGTTACGTCGTTAATTATTGAAACGTAATCAATTTTCTCTGGCTCGGAAAATAACAAGTCATTATCAATAAAACTACACGAACATAAAAACACACACAACAACGATATAAACGCAATAATTGTATTGAAAATTTTCTTCATGTTATTATTTTATCACTATGTCAAAAATTTTGCAACTTAAAAAACTATTTAGGCAAAGTTCCAAATGTTTTAAGTCTTAAAGCATCAAAGTTTATCTCAACCTTAAATATAGAATTATTTTTAAAAATATCAATTTTTATATTACCACTCAAATCAAAATATTCCTTTAATATTTTATTCACGTCAGAAGTAAGCAGTTCAAAAAAATCATCACTCGTATTAAATCTATCACTTTCTATTAAATTTTGTATTCTAGTTAATTCATTTCTATTTTTTCTCATACACTTCTTTTTATTCCCCTTCTCAAACTTCCAAAAAATCCCGAATACTTACTTGTAACGTCAAAAACTTTATTTGTGTAATCTCTAATATTTTTCGCAAGAATTTTGTATGCATTATAAGACGCGCAACGTTTAGGAACACCAACACCACAAGATACAAAAACAACGTCTTCTTCAGGCAAAACACCTACAAGATCAGTTCGCAAAAGCGATTTTATATCACTAGGCGACATCATTTTCTCACTAACAATCAAATCCCCCCTTGCTCGATTTACAACAAGTCCTACTCTATCAAGTTCATAACTATGCAAAATAGAAATCACTTTGTCAGCATCTCTTAAACTTGGCAAATTAGGCGTTGCCACAACAATAGCCTCGTCAGCACAAGAAACCGCCCTATAAAAACCAACATCAATACCCGCTGGACAATCAATTAAAACGTAATCAAACACAGGTGAAAGATTTTCAATTATAAGTTTTACGTTTTGACCCGTAACGTTAGCACTTGCGCCAAGACTGTTTGATGGTAAAATATATAAATTTTTCCGTAGCAAGTCTTGTACTAGCGCTTGTTTAAGCCTACACCGTCCGTCTAGCACGTCTAAAATGTCGTAAACAACTCTATTTTCCACACCCATCACAACGTCTAGGTTATTAAGTCCAAAATCAATATCCACCATAACAACGTTAAAACCCATGTTAGATAGCATTATTCCAAGATTAGCAGTAACGGTAGTCTTTCCAACACCACCCTTTCCTGAAGTTACAACAATTTTTTTAGCCACAGCACATCTCCTTTTATAAAATTTTATATAAAAAAACACCACACTTTTTGACTTATTAATCAAAAAAGTGTGGTGTTTTGTCGTTTCAAAACACTTAATTTTTAATAACAATCTTTTTAAGCAGATCCACGTTGCCTATTGCAACGCCACCGCCAAGAGCAACGGACATATCAGGATTATCAGGAATATTTATCGACATCTTAAATTGATCAGAATAATAACTTTCCAACCCATAAATTTTAGCACCTACACCGGACACGTAAATACCAGTATGCCTTATTTCAGCCGAAACTTCCGGCGGAAGTTTCACAAGCAAAGACATAGCAAGTTCGACAATTTTATCATAATATCTTCTTACAGGCTCAACCAAATCAAGCGCCTTAACGTAAATAGATTTTGGCGCACCCGTTCTAATATCCCTACCATTAACTATCGTGCTTAAACCATCATCGTCAAGTAAGCTACCTATCTCTTTTTTTATTTTTTCAGCAGATAAAAGACCTATTTGCAAGCCATAACATTCGGCAATATAATCAATAATATCAGTAGTAATTTTATTTGCGCCAAAATTAACGGAAAAGCCCATGATAATCCCGTCTAGTGATAGCGCCGCAATATTTGTCGTACCACCAGCCATATCAATTAAAAAACAAGGGCTAGATTCGGTTAACGGTAGTCTTTGGCCAAGAGCAGATAAAATAGGCGCTTCAACAAAAAAAATCTTGTTAATTCCTGCCGATTTTGCCACTATTTCATACTTATCAAGCATTTCAGCAGTAACACCACATGGAACTGACACAACGGCTTCAACGCTTGTCAACCTGCTTTTTACCCCAACTTTTTTAAGGTATGCAGAAAGCAATTTAGACGCAACCTTTTCGTTAACAATTTCCCCCTCAAAAACAGGAAAAATAATCTTCGTTTTTTCCGCAGTCTTACCTATTAGTTTTCGAGCATCAACTCCAACCGCTTTAATTTCTTCCTTTCCGTCAATTCCAACAGCAGCAACGGTAGGCTCGCTTAAAACAATACCACTACCAAGTTTATATATATTTGTACACAAACAGTCTAAATCTATTGCAAATTTTTCAGCAGGCATAATCCCCTCACCATTCAAAAACAGACGCCGTGTAAAAACACAGCGTCGAAACCAAATTATAATTATTAAAGAATTTCAAGATTCTTCTTAAATATCTTTCTAAAATCCGCACCGATTTCAAGCGCCGAATTTATTTCAAGTGTAGCATCGCCGTCAACTTCGGTTTTCATAATAACTGAATCACCCAAAATATCGCAATTTATCCCTTTTACAACAGAAGATAAACTTCTATCAAAACAACTTGCTATACGAAGCATAATACCCATTTTTTTAACTGAATCAACATCTTCATCATTAACAAGATCACGATATTTAGCCCAGTCGAACGGATTTATATCTTCAATGGCCGTATTTGCTGCAACAAAAGATGCCATAACCATATCTCTATGACTTAATCCGTAAATATTTGAATTTAACACGATATATCCACTATGCTTTTCAAAATTATAAAACCCTACACGCTTACCCGTTTCGTATAGATATGCCGCAACTTTCAATATTTTCAAATATTGTCTTGGAAACTTATGAAGAACACGTAGTTGTTTAAATAACTGTATCGACAAATTAACAACGTGATCGGTATGTGTCAAGTTGCAACCGTAAAAATCTGTAATACTGTTCAAACTATAAGTCAAAACGTCCGAAATAGGCTTGTCCATAGTAGTAGGAACTGCATAATTAAACAATATACCTGTTCTTAAACCACTACCACTAATTACCACGTTACCTAAATTCATATATTTCTTAAAAGCCGAAATTGCCGAAAGAGCGCTAGGCAAAATATCTGCACGACCACTCGACAAGCCTTTAATTTTTTTCTTTCTATCAAGATCAAGACCTTTCAACAATTCATAAACATGAGTAAAGTCGGTGTCTGTAACAACGTAGTTATGTATTGCGCGAAGCGGATATTTTTTCATAATCTTAGTCATTCTACAAAGATTTCTAAACGAACCGCCTACACCTATCATTTGAACTTCCGGATCAACTTCTTTAAGCCATTCGATACGTTTTAACTGTTCGGTAAAAAATTCTTCAATTTTTTCCGCTTGCTCGTTAGGTGTTAAACCGTCACCACTAAATAATTCAGTAAGCGTTATAGCACCAAACGGTAACGTTTCATGATGCAAAAGGTTTCTTCTATTGTAATATACGATTTTCGTGCTACCGCCACCGATTTCGAGAATTATACCTTTTGGTATATCCATGGTATTTATAACGCCACGATAAACGTACATTGCCTCTTCTTCTGCACTTAAAACTCGAAGTTTAATTCCACAAGTTGCAGACACTTCATCCAAGAAACTCCTTTGATTTCTTGCGCGCCTTACAGCAGCAGTAGCAACTGCAATTATCTTTTCAACCCCGTTAGCATCACAAAGTTTACGGAACATTTTCAAGGTTTTTATAGTTTCTTGTATACGTGCAGGTTTTAAGAAACCATCCCTTTCCATCCCCTCACCAAGTCTTGGTGCTTCTTTAAGTTGATCAACAATTTGAAAATGACCGTTATCTTTTACATCAACAAGTAAAAGTCTCGCCGTATTAGATCCCAAGTCAATAATAGCAATTTTTTCCAATTTTACTCCACCTTAAATGTTTATTACGCAAACATTATACCACAAGATATTGTGTTTGTATATACCCTTTTTAAAATTTGTGCAATTTTTTTGTAAAAAATTTCTTTTCGACAAAACAAATAAAATTTCATCAAAAAAGCACTACTAAGTAATCAAAAATAGCCACAAAAAAGCATTAAAGAACTCAAAAAAAGGACTTTAATACAATTAGACATTTTGCACAAATTATTTACTATTATTTTCTCTCAACCCCATAATTATTTGAAAAACCGAAAGCAAGACCAA
>CASDPM010000063.1 GCA_949282465.1 uncultured Bacillota bacterium | reverse complement strand
TAAGTTCTTCGGTAATACCTTCGGGGTAACTGTAAAGAAGCCTTATACTGCCAACGTTATCAAGTTTAGAAAGCGCGCGAATTAACTCGGGAAGACTGCTTTTTTCTTCTAAATCAAGCCCGTATTTAGTAACGTCTTGCGCAACCAAAATAAGTTCGTTAACGTTGCCTAGCGCTTTTGTTTCTTGAATAAGCATATCTTTTTTAACCGAACGATACGCACCTCTTATGGACGGTATTAGACAATACGTACAATGGTTTGAACACCCGTCGGCTATCTTTAAGTAAGCGTAACTATCGGTAGTTCTTACACGGTTAAAAGTACATTCGCCCCTTGGCGTGCCAACGGCGTTCACCCTTTCACCTTGATAAACCTTGTCTATAACGTCCAAAATTTTATCGTAGTCGGAAACGCCCAAAAAGGCGTCGACTTCGGGAAGACTATCAAAAATCTCATCTATAAACTTTTGCGGTAAGCAACCCGTAACGATAAGTTTTTCAAGTTTGCCTTGATCTTTTAGTAGCGCCGTCGAAAGAATTTCACCGATCGCTTCTTCACGCGCGCTCTTTAAAAAGGCGCAGGTGTTTATAACGACGATTTCAGCGTTTTCTAACTCGCTAGTTAAACTATGCCTTTCCCTTAAAAAAGAAAGCATTTTTTCGGTATCAGTCGTATTTTTATCACAGCCGAGAGATATCACCCCGACAAGTTTATTTTTTACCATATTTAGTCGTTAGTCGGGCATAGGTCCGAACCTTTCTTCAAACTCCTCTCTCGTAATAAGCACGCGCCTTGCTTTACTTCCTTCGTTACCCGAAATAAAGCCCATTCTATCCATTTTGTCAACAAGTCCGCCTGCCCTTGAATAACCTATTTGGAAACGACGTTGCAACATGGAAATAGAAATTGAACCCATGTTAATAGCAAGCGCCAAGGCCTTCAAGAAGAACTCGTTATTTTCCACGCTATCGCCACCGTCTTCACCCGAAGAAGAAGTTTCCTCCGGCTTTGGTTTAACAGCCCTTTCAAGGTATTCGGCAAGTTCGTCGTCAAAGTACGCTTTATTCTTTTCGATTATATACGAAACGACGTTGCTAACTTCAAACTTACTGATAAACGCGCCCTGATATCTTTCACTATCGGGCATAACGGAATTCTTATAAAGCATATCGCCGTAACCCAAAAGTTTTTCCGCACCCGCTTTATCTAGAATAGTTTGCGAGTCTTGGAAGTTGGTTACCTTAAACGCTATACGCGACGGTAGGTTTGTTTTAATAACGCCCGTAATAACGTTTACCGACGGACGTTGCGTAGCAAGTACCAAGTGTATACCCGCAGCACGCGCCTTTTGTGTAAGAATTTGTATGCGCGCTTCTAAATCCTTCTTTACGTGGCTCATAAGATCGGCAAGTTCGTCGATTATAAGAACTATTCTCGGCATCTTTGCAACCGTAGGTCCTGCAATTTGGGTATTATACGCTTCAATATTATCAATAAGACTACCACTCTCTTCAAAAACTTGATAACGCCTTTCCATTTCTTCAACAAGCCAAGCAAGAACTGCAAGCACTTTCTTGGGATCGGTTATAATTTCGTCTATCATCAAATGCGGTAAATGTTCGTAAACCCTAAATTCAACTCGCTTTGGGTCAACTAGAATAAGCCTTAAATCTTCGGGGCTATAACGCATGATAAGACTTACTAACAAGGTGTTAAGACAAACGCTTTTTCCTGCGCCCGTAGCACCTGCAACTAGATAGTGCGGGCCTTTCGCCAAGTCGTCGCAAATAGCGTCGCCAACGATATCTTTACCGATAGCAAAAGTAAGCGATTCGGGTTTAATCTTCTTGTTAGCCATACCCGTTATAACTTCTTTTAAGCCAACGGTGATTTTAGATTTATTAGCAACTTCTACACCTATAAGGTTTTTACCTGGAATAGGCGCTTGAATTCTTACGCCATCCTTTACTGCAAGGCGCATTTGCAAGTCTTCGGAAAGCCCTAAAACACGCTTTACCGATATGCCCGCAGGCATCATTATTTCATACCTAGTAACCGACGGACCTTGAACGTAACCCGTAGGCTCGGCGTTTATATGGAAGTCGGCAAGCGTTTGCTTGATAATTTCCATACGCTCTTCGTGATTTTCTTTCGGCAAGTCTGCCGGTGGATCGTAATTTTCTAATAAGTCGATAGGCGGTTTATGATAAACCCTATTTATCGGGGGTTTTTCTTTATCGGGTTTTTTGGGTTCTTCTTCGGGTTCTGCCGTGAAAGGTATACCCCTGCCGTTTCCGTTATTGTCGGCGGAAACCCTACTCGTATAAGCAGGCGTATCAGGAACTGCGGGTTTTACCGTTTCAGCACCCTCATCATCACCAAAGAGTATTCTACGTACACGCCTATCACCCGTTATAGAAGAAGGCTTAGGTTCTTCAACAACAGGATCTTCCACAATCGGTTCGGGAAGGTCGGTTTCGGGTTCTTCATATTCGTTTTCAACGCCAACTATTTCTATCTCAGGTTCGCTTTCGTCAATAAAAGGTATTTCGTCACTTGAACTTTCCGAACTAGTTTCTTCAACGGGTTCTTCAACTACGCCACGCGTACTGCCAAACGTCGTTTCAGGTTCGCTAGACGGCGGTAACGGTTTTTCCATTTCGGCAGGCTCGTCGGATGGAATACCAACGCCCACGCCTAAATCTTCCACCTCGGCGTACCTACCGCTAAAACTTTCAGCGTGACTTCTAGCCGAATCGGAATTATTGTCAACCGTTTCGTCGTGTTCATAGAAAGGAATATTCGGTTCTTCTACGGGCGTAGTGTCGACGGTGTTTTCAACGGGAACTTCGGTTACTTCGGGTTCAGTCGGAGTAACGGGAACGTTAGGTTCGGTTCTTGAAATAGGCGACGAAACGTTCGTTGACGAGCCGTAAGAGTTGTTAAGCGTTCTATCTACGTCAATTTTAGCGGGGGTTTTAATGTAGTTGATTTTACTTTGCATTTCTTCCCCGTAAGAAGTCGAATAACTTGGCGACGGGCTACTTACGTTAAGTCCGCCGTTAGGATTTATCTTTATACCGTCGGTTTTGCTTTCGTTCTTAATATCGCGACGAGACTTAAATTCAAAGTCGCCGGCATTGTTTACGAAAAGTTTTTGCGGGGGCTTTGGTGTACCCATTTCGGTAAAGTCAACACCTTCAACGGGATATTCTTTTTCTTCGAGAGTATCTTCGTCTTTGGGTGCAACGTACGAACTTCTAAATTTATTTTCGCCCTTTGCCGTTTGTTTTGAACCTTTAAGGCAAATCTTAACTATCGCATAGCCGTTAAGTGCAAGCAAAACGCCCAAAATAACGTAACTTCCTACGTTGGTTAAAAGCGCCGAAAAAACGTATGCCACTAACCCAACGATTATTCCACCACCCGAAGACGTAGCAATTCCACCTGCACCTTTGGTGTAAGATAGTACAAGATATTCGCCGTAAGGCAAATTAGCATCTTTTGCCATGGTAATAACGTGAACTAAAAGCGCGAGAATTATAATAGCCGAAATAATAAGGGCTTTTATTTTATTTGCAATATTAAATTTTTTACCGATTACAAGGCAAGAGCCAAGCGCGATAAGGTATCCGCAAAGCAAATAAGAAAAATAGCCGAAAGTACCGAGCAAGAAAGCGTTAATCGCCTGTCCGGGAACGGAAAAAATCACGTCGCGCGTGATTAAGCATATAAGCATAAGCGTAGAAAATAATACGAGCACGACGCCTAAGGTCTCTTTGGTAAAAACAATAGAGTCTTTTTTATTCTTTTTTTGGTCGTTTCTGCCAAGACTGTTCAAGAGTACACCTCAAAATTTTTCTTCTTTTTAATTATACCAAATAAAGCGCCTATTTACAATTTATTTTTAAATATTTTAAACAAGTATTTTAATTTATTTATTTTAAAAGTAGAAAATAAATAAACGAGTGTTAGAATAACACTCGTTTAATCTTAATTTTTGGTGAATTTTACTATTAAGTGTTGCACTTAGTTTGACAATTCATC